>CANRLX010000057.1 GCA_947631615.1 uncultured Acetatifactor sp. | reverse complement strand
GAGTCGTGAAATATGTGGAATATGTGGAATATCGGGTTGAAATACCCGCTGTGTTGGTGGTAAAATAAGGCTGGACATAATGAAGGATAAGGAGAACGAGGCGGACTGCATCCGGCTTGCCTCCGGCGGCCGGATCTTTCAGGATACGGACACATGACGACATTAAGATGCTCTGTCTGGTCTGTCGAAAGGCCGAGCAGCTTCCCCAGGACGGGGCTGACGGACCGGGTAGACAGACAAGATAGGCAGACAGACAAGACAGAGTAGACAGACAAGATAGACGGACAGGGCTGACAGACAAGGTACACAGCCAAGGCTGACCAACCTTGGCGGGAACGTGTTTTTTTAACAGAGAGAGAAGCCCTTTGCCTTCAAACATTCGGCCACCTCGTAGGCACCGTCCGCGTGGAATACCATAATGGGCTTGCCGGAGAGACGGTTGAAGGAGAGGTAGAGATAGTTTACGTTGATGTTGCTCTCGGACAGGGCCATCAGCAGATGGTGCAGATTGCCCACCTCGTCGGTGACCTCCACGCCCAGCACATCCGTCAGGCGGCAGAGGTAGCCCTTCGCTGTGAGCGCTGCGGTGGCCGCCTCCGGGTCGGACACTACCATGCGGACGATGCCGTACTCTGCGCTGTCGTTGGTGACGGAGCCCAGGATATTGATCCCGCTGTCCGCCAGGATGCCGGTGATCTCCTGCATGGTGCCTTTCTTATTTTCTGCGTAAATCGAAACCTGTTTTAACATAAAAACCTCCTTGAATCCATGTGTTATGATGAAAGACGGTGATATTTTTTCCGGTGCGCGGAAACGGCGGAGCCGTTCCCTTTTTTGCCGCATGATACGATTGTACTACAGCGATTTAAAGTTGTAAAGCGGAAGGCGGAAAATTAACAATTATTTTCTCGGACGGGTTGGCCGGATCCGTGCTATAGGCGAAATGGAGGACAGAGCGTAGGACGGGGAGAAGGACAAAACCGCCTTCCGTGTCGGAGAAAGGAGTATGCGGCGGAATATGAATCCAAAAAAGATCGGGTGTCTGGCGGTCACAGCCCTGTTGATCCTGCTGGCCGGAGGGATGCTGTCCGCGGCAGGAAAGCGGTTCGGCGCACCGAAGGAAAAGGAGAGTGTCTGTGGAGCGCAGGTGAGAAGCGAAAAAGGATTGGATGTCTTGTCTGCGTCGAAAGAGAGCAGACAGGACAGGCGGATCTTTGCGGATCTCTCCGCAGATGCGATCGAGGCCGTAGTATTTGAATACTGTGCGGAAAATGGGTTTGTCAGCCTGTCGCCACCGGATCAGGAAACCCAGCGGGAGCTTCTGGAAAATCTGTTTCTGCTGGAAGGGGAGGAGTGTGAGCGGCCGGATGAGGACAGCGCCTGTAGTTTTTCCCTCTATCGACCGGATCAGGACAGAATCTTTGTCGCCGTCTATGAGGGAGGCTGTCTCTATCGCTCCGACACCAAGACCTGTTACCAGGCGGGGACGGATATCCGAGAGCGGGTGATCGATCCCTATTTGTCCGCGGCGACGGAGTCTCTGTTGAGCAAGGTAGAGGAGGAAAAAATGAGGCAGGCTATACGCGGCGTGCTGCAGGAAGAGGGAAGCGCCCTTGCCTCTCTTTCTCTTGCGCGGCCGGAAGGGCTGTCCTGCTGCCTGTTTGAGACCAGCGTCGGCATCGGTTCGGAATTTCATGTGCTCTGTGCGGGAGTGTGGGAGGGGAAGGAGCTTCCCGTCAGACATTATGTTTTGCCGTTAGACAATGAGGAGATTCCCATTATCAATCAGTTATCGTCCGACAGCCGGATACAGGGGGAAGATATGGATTTTGACGGCAGTCCGGATCTGCTGATCTATGTGGCTGCCAATGGGGGGAGCGGAGGTACATTTGAGCATTACTGCCTCCTGCGGTGGGACGACGCGGCGGAGGATTTTGTATATTTCCCCTCTTTTCCGTCTTGGATCAACCAGCTGGATCCGGAGCGCCAAAGGGTCATTTGTCGGGGCCGGCTGGGAGTGTGTTATCTGTACACAGAGGTCTATTCTGTCGTTGACGGAGCGTATCGGCTGACCCAGGAGCTGGTGGTGGAATGGGTACCCCGGGGAGAAACGGAGGAATGGGGGATCACGGTCTCTTATTACGAGGGGGAAGAGCTGAAGCGAAAGATCGACGTGAGCGGCCTTGCCAACGAGGAGATCGAAGAGCGGGTGAGCGAACAGATCCCTGAGTGGGATGCAGGTCCTGCCGTCTTTCTTTATGGATAACTCTCTATAGATAACTCTCTATAGATAGCTCCCTATGGGCAGCTCTGCCGGCTGTAGGGGGAATGAACCATAAATACATTTTGGTAGAAAGGACAGAGGTAGAAAAGAACATGAAAACAGCAGACAGTATCTCCATACCGGTCATTTTGAAGGTGGGAAAGGGAACGCTGAAGAACATCGGCGGTTATCTGAAGGACGAGGGACTGGATCAGGTGGTGATCTACTTTGGGAACGGGCTGATCGACCTGTTCGGCATGGACGTGATGGCATCCTTAAAGGAGGCGGGAGTCCATGTGCTGGAATATCGCGAGCTGGACACGGTGGATATCGACGACATTATTACCCTGGCGTTTACCATTTCCAACCAGGCGAAGGCGGTGATCTCCATCGGGGGAGGAAAAGTGATCGACGCGGGCAAGTACGCGGCTTTTCTGCGAAACCTCCCCTTTATCAGCGTGCCCACCTCCAGCTCCAGCGACGGGTTTTCCAGCGCCAGCGCCTCCCTGATTGTGGACGGCAGACGCACCTCCGTGCCGGCGAAGCTGGCCTATGGCATTGTGGTGGACACGGAGGTGATCCGCACGGCTCCCGTGCAGTTTATTTATTCGGGCATCGGCGACATGGTCTCCAAGATCACGGCGCTTTATGACTGGCTCTACGAGCAGCAGTGCGGCTGCACGGTGGTCAATGACTTCGCCGTGATGATCGCCAAGAAGGCGGTCAACAGCTTCGTGCGCACGCCCTACGAGAGCATCCAGGACGAGCTTTTCCTGCGGGAGCTTCTGGACTCCCTCTCCATGAGCGGGATTGCCAATGAGATCGCCGGAAGCAGCGCGCCCACCAGCGGCAGCGAGCATTTGATCTCCCACGCGCTGGACAAGCTTCTGGAGAAGCCGCAGCTGCACGGCATCCAGGTGGGAGTGGCCACCTATCTGATGAGCAAGGTGCACAACCACCGTTTTGTCCGTGTAAACACAGTGCTGGAGGAGACCGGTTTCTGGGCCTATGTGGCGACGCTGGGGATGAGGAAGCAGGATTTTCTGGACGCGATCGATATGGCTCCCTCCATCAAGCCGCACAGGCATACCTATCTTCACGAGGAAAAGTACCGCGAGGAGGCAAAGCGTCTGGTGAGGGAGGACGAGGTGCTGGGACGGGTACTGGTGTGAGAGGAGGCCGCCGCGTATGAGGGGCAGTGCAGATCGAGCCGTGCGGGCTGACGGTCGGGAGGAAGCTATGAATGAAAAGATGACGCAGGAGCAGCGCCTTACTTATCTGGTGGAGGCATTTAAGGCCGATTCCGGAGAATATAAAGAATTGGAGACACCAAACGACAGCGAGGGGAAAAGGAGGATGCTTCGTTCGCTTATGAATATCCGTATGCCACGAAAGCTGGATGAAGCCGTTTTGCGCGTGCAGGATGCGTATCTGCGGGAGCGCATCCGTGAGAACGGGATTGTCCGGCTCTCGGAGATCCCTGTCAGAAAGGGGTGTTTGTCTGTCTGGCAGGGAGATATCACAAGGCTTGCCGTGGACGCCATTGTGAACGCGGCAAATTCTCAGATGCTGGGATGCTTTGTCCCGCTGCACGCCTGCATTGATAACTGCATCCATACCTTTGCCGGTGTGCAGCTCAGAGAAGAGTGCGGCAGGCAGATGGAGCGGATGCGGATGCAATACGGCAGGAGCTATGAACAGCCCACCGCGGTTCCCATGCTGACGGACGCCTATAATCTTCCGGCGGGGAAGGTCATCCATATTGTGGGGCCGATCGTATCGGGGGAACTGACGCCAAAGCTGGAATACGATCTGGCCTGCTGCTACCAAAACACCCTGGACCTGTGCCTGGAAAATGGGCTTAAGAGTGTGGCTTTCTGCTGTATTTCCACGGGTGTCTTTCGCTTTCCGAATAAGCGGGCGGCGCAGATCGCGGTCAGCACGGTGGAGAGATGGCTGTCGGAGCATACGGGAGCCATGGAGCGGGTGATCTTTAATGTATTTAAGGATGAGGACAGGAGGTACTATGAAGAACTCCTACAATGAACGGACGGACGGCTATCGGGAAAGCATCCGGAAAGGTATCGACGCGGCGCGGCAGTTTGGCGGGAACACGTCGTTTGGGACAGGCTCTGAAAAGGAGAGGCTCTCCCGTCTGAAGCGGGAGATCGAAACGGCGGACGCGGTTGTAGTCGGCGCGGGTGCCGGACTTTCCGCTTCCTCGGGGCTCACATACAGCGGAGAGCGTTTTGAGCGGTACTTTTTTGATTTTGCAGAAAAGTATGGGATCCGTGACATATATTCCGGCGGCTTTTATCCCTTCCCCGACGAGGAGACACGCTGGGCGTGGTGGGCTAGGCATATCTATTACAACCGATATGTAGACCCGCCGAAGCCCGTCTATAAGAAGCTGCTTTCGCTGGTGAAAAACAGGGACTATTTTGTCATCACCACCAACGTGGACCATCAATTTCAGAGAGCGGGATTCGATAAAAAGCGTTTATTCTACACGCAAGGCGATTACGGACTGTTCCAGAGCACGGATCCGGCCATACAGAAAACCTACGACAATGAGGAGTGGGTCATGAAGGGAATGGAGGCACAGGGCTTTGTAAGAGGGGCGGGTGGGATGTTTACCGTGCCAGAAAGCGGCGAGCTTTTGATGCGCATTCCGTCCGAACGGATCCCCAAGTGTCCGGACGGCGGTTCGGATGTGACCATGAATCTCCGCGCGGACGATTCCTTTGTGGAGGATGAAGGCTGGCACAGGGCGTCGGCCGCATATGCCGATTTCCTCCGCCGGCACGAAAAGCTCCATGTGCTTTATCTGGAGCTTGGCGTCGGAGCGAACACTCCCGTGATAGTGAAATATCCGTTTTGGCAGATGACCCTGGCAAATGAAAATGCCGTGTACGCCTGTGTGAATTACGGTGAGGCCTTCTGCCCGGAGGAGATCTGCGACAGGAGTATCTGCATCAACGGAGATATCGGCGAGGTGCTGGACGAACTGTTGAAATAGGAAAATACCGGCCGTCAGGAACAAAGCAAAAAAATACTTGCACATTTTTCCGACAAATGGTATAGTAGAGACACAGGAAAAGCACCCACTCCTTAGTGGATGCTCCCGATATGGGTTTTGCTCCTAAAGAGCGCGGCCTCTCTCGTGTGCTGACGAGGGAGGCAATTTTTTATTTACGCTTACGGTTCCTCTTATCGAGAAAGCTCAGCAACGCGATTATCAGCATAGCGAGAGAAATCAGCGAACCGATCACTCCCAGCACAACCATAATGGTCTCATAGACTGTCATACGCGTCACCTCCCTTCCGACGTACTATGTACGTTTGCTACCGGCAAGCCGGCGCACAGGCTCGGGAGGCTACCACCTCGTCATGGGTACTTTTCCACACGGTTTTCCGTGCTCTTATAGAGTACCATTTTTTGGTTAGTTTTGCAATCATATTTTCACTTTTTTTCGCTGAAGATTTCAAAAAAGATCGGCGGCGCTGCAGGAAATTTTTGGGGACGAGGGATATATCTCGCGGTACGGCGGAGATGAATTTGTGGTGCTGGTGCGGAATGGGGACAAGGATCAGATCAGCGGGCAGCTGCGGCTCCTTCAGAAAAAGGCGGCGGGTGACCGCCTTGTGCAGGGGAGATTGTTCTTGGAAAAAAACTTGCATTCTCCCGTATCTATGGTACAATAAGGGCGACAATAGAATAGTGAGAGGCTTTATTTATCGAAGAGGAGAAGAGCATAACTATGAAGAAGCGTTTATTGAGCTGCTTACTTATGGCACTTCTGACGATGGCTGCACTGGGCGGATGCGCAGGTGGCACAGAAGAGTCTTCGGGGGATAATCCCTCTGCGGAGTCTGTGACAGACTCAAAGGAAACACAGGCGGACGGGCCCACACAGGAGGGCACGGCGTCTGGGGAACCGGTCTACGGCGGTTCCGCTGTTGTAGGAATACAGCAGGATATTGACAGTCTTGACCCTCACAAAGCGACGGCGGCAGGAACTAAGGAAGTTTTATTCAACATTTTTGAGGGCTTGGTAAAGCCCGATGAAAATGGCAACCTGATCAGTGCGGTAGCCAGTGACTACACGATCTCCGAGGATGGTCTGGTGTATACCTTCACCTTGAGAGATAACGTGAAGTTTCACAATGGCGACACGGTGAGCGCCGAGGATGTGAAGTACTCTCTGGAAAGAGCGTCGGGACTGTTGGATGGCACACCGTTGATCTCCACGCTGAGCACGATTCAGGCTGTCGATATTCTTGATGAAAAGACGGTCCAGGTGACAGTGGGAAGCGCCAACGCAGAGCTGATTTACAGCTTTACGGCAGCCATCATCCCCGTGGGGAGCGGAGAGGAGGAAGCGGCAGACCCTATCGGCACGGGACCGTTTTCGTTTGTCTCCTACACGCCCCAGGAGGGCATCGTGCTGGCGAAAAATCCGGAGTACTGGCAGGAGGGGTTGCCTTATCTGGACGAGGTCACCTTTAAGATCGTGACCAGCGCAGATACGGCGCTTTTGGAGCTGCAGAGCGGTTCCATCGACATCTATCCCTATCTGACCGACTCCCAGTCCCAGGCGTTACAGGACACCCATCAGGTGATCGCGTCCCCCTCCAACGTGGTGCAGGCGCTGTTTTTGAACAACGCGGTGGAGCCCCTTGACGATGTGCGGGTGCGTCAGGCGATCTGCTACGCCATCGACAAGGATGCCGTCAACGATTTTGTGGGCGGCGGAAGCGGCACGGTGATCAGCTCGGCGATGCTGCCCACGCTGAAGGATTTCTATGTGGACTTAAACGACGTGTACGGCAACACGGCAAATGTGGAGAAGGCCAAGGAGCTGCTGGCGGATGCGGGATATGCCGACGGATTTGATCTGGAGATCGCGATCCCCTCCAACTACGAGTTCCACATGCAGACCGGAGAGGTGATCGCAGAGCAGCTGCAGGCGGTGGGAATCAACGCCACCATCAACGCGGTGGAGTGGAGCACCTGGCTGGATGAGATCTACAACGGCCGCCAGTACGCCGCCACGATCAGCGGCATCACCTGCGACCAGACGCCCGGATATCTCTTGAACCGGTTCCAGACGGAGTCCTCCAAAAACTTTATCAATTTCCAAAATGAGGAGTACGATAAGGTTTACCTGGAGGCGCAGTCCGTCCAGGATATGGCCGGAAGGGCAGAGCCTTACGGAAAGCTCCAGCGGATTCTGGTGGATGAGGCGAGCACCGCGTTTTTGCAGGTTCCCGCCAACATTACGGCCATCAGCAGACGGCTGGCAGGCTACAAATTTTATCCTGTGTATGTGCAGGATATGAGCACCGTGTATGTGGTAGAATAAAGTTTGCCGTATAAATTGTTTTCGGCATTGTGAATGTGCGCGGCCAGGCGGCGGGAGGTATGCGCTTTGCAGCCGCCTGACAGAAGCGGGGAAAGGAGGCAGTCATGAAATATCTAGGGAAAAAATTGATCACTCTCATTATTACATTGTTTGTCGTATCTGTGGCTGCCTTCCTTGCCTTTCAGATCATACCGGGCGACGTGGTCACGTCCATACTCGGCACGGAGGCGACTCCCGAGAGGGAGGAGAAGCTTCGGGCCGAGCTTGGACTGGATCAGCCGCCGGTGAAACGTTATGTAAACTGGGTGACGGATGTGCTGAGAGGAGATCTGGGCGTCAGCTACCGTTATTCCAAAAATATGAATGAGATGATGCCGGTGGAGGAGCTGATCGGGGACAAGCTTCCGGTGACGCTGTGGCTGGCGGCTCTCTCTCTGCTTTTGATCGTCCTGGTGTCAATCCCCGTGGGAGTCTTGTGGGCGAGGAGCCAAAACCGCTTTTTGGACGCGGTCCTCGGCGTTATCACACAGGCCTCTATGGCGATCCCCTCCTTCTTTCTGGGGATTCTTGTCACCTATTTGTTTGGGATCGCTTTCCAGTGGTTTACGCCCGGCGGCTATGTGAGTTATCGGGAGGATTTCGGCGCGTTTTTGCGCTATCTGATATTTCCCGCGATCTCGGTGGCTATCCCGAAGATCGCAATGACTGCCAGATTTCTTAGAAACTCCATGTTGACAGAGATTCGGTCCGACTATGTGCGCACCGCGTACAGCAAGGGCTGTTCCGATAGAAGAGTGATGTATGGGCATGTGCTTCGGAATGCGCTGATGCCGGTGGTGACCTTCCTTGGAATGATCATCGCGGAGATCGTGGCGGGAAGCATTGTGGTGGAGCAGGTGTTTGGCCTGCCCGGAGTGGGGCGGCTTTTGATCAGCTCGATCTCCACCAGAGATTTTCCGGTGGTTGAGATTTTGATTTTATACATCGCGTTTGTTGTGATATTTGTGTACTTTTTAGTGGATGTGCTATACCGGGTGATCGACCCTCGGATCAGCGGCAGATGAGGCGGAAAGGAGCGCAACGGCAATGGCAATGCCAAAGGGAAACTGGAATAAATACCTGGTTGCGGGCCTTGCAATGACCGCTGCAGCGGTGGGGCTGGCAGTGCTGGGTATCTTTTGGACCCCGTACAACACCACGGCTATGTCGGCGGGGGAAAAATTTTGCGCGCCCTCGCTGGCGCATCTGTTTGGTACGGATAACTTTGGGAGGGATATTTTTTCCCGCGTGATGAAGGGGATGGGCACCACCATCCTGATCAGCAGTCTGGTGGTGCTTTTGTCCGGAGGCGTCGGGGTTTTGGTCGGGGCTCTCACGGGATATTTCGGGGGAATCCTCGATGAGGCCGTTATGAGAGTGACCGATGCGGTCAACAGCTTCCCCAGTATTCTCCTGGCGCTGGTGCTCATCACTCTTTTAAAGAGCGGCAAACAGAACGTGATTTTGGCGTTGGGCATCGTCTTTGCGCCGAGCTTTATCCGTATTGTCCGCAGTGAATTTATCCGGCTGCGGGATGCGGATTATATCAGTCGGGCCCGCATGATGGGGGTGAGCCGAGGGCGCATTTTGTTTGTGCATATTCTGCCCAACATCTTCTCTACCTTCTGGGTGTCTGTGATGATCGGCTTTAACAATGCCATCCTGGCGGAGTCGGGTATGAGCTATCTGGGGATCGGCGTGCAGCGGCCGGACGCCAGTCTGGGGAACATGCTGTCGGACGCCCAGGGCTACCTGGCGATCGCGCCGTGGTACGCGCTTGCGCCGGGGCTTGTGATCGTTTGGATCGTGTTGGGATTTTCCCTCTTCAGCGAGGGGATCAGGAGGCTTCCGGGATGATACGAATCGAGGATCTGTCTGTCGCCTTTGGCGGCACGGAGGCGGTAAAACATGTGAATTTGGAGATTGCGGACGGGGAGATACTCGGCGTGGTGGGGGAGAGCGGATCCGGCAAATCGGTGACGGCCCTGACGCTGATGGGGCTGGTCGGAGAGGAGGCCAGGGTCACCTCGGGAAGGATCTACATGGGGGATGAGCTTCTTTTGGAGGCGGGGAAAAAGCGGGACAAGGAGCTGTACCGGCGCTGTCAGGGGAGCCGGATGTCCATGGTCTTTCAGGAACCCATGACCTCCCTAAATCCCACCAGGAAGGTGGGAAACCAGGTGGAGGAGACGCTTCGGCTGCATCCGGATGCGTGGCGCGGCCCCGAGGAGGAGAAGCAGAGCGCTTCCGCGATCCGGCGCAGGATGCGGGAGCGGGTGCTCCAATGCTTTACCGCTGTGGGGCTGAAGGATGCCCAGAAGGTGTATGACAGCTATCCCCACCAGCTCTCGGGCGGGATGCGGCAGCGGGTGATGATCGCTATGGCGGTGATCCTGAGACCGGATCTGATCGTCTGCGACGAGCCTACTACCGCCCTGGATGTGACCATACAGAACCAGATCATCGAGCTCCTTCGGGAGATCAACCGGAAACAGAAAAATTCCATGCTGTTTATCACCCACGACCTCAATCTGGCGAGGCGGCTCTGCCACCGCGTGGCAGTGATGAAGGAAGGTCGCGTGGTGGAGACGGGATGGACGGAGGAGATTTTCCGCAGGCCGGTCCAAGCGTACACGAAGAGGCTGATCGAGGCGGTGCCGTCTTGCATGGAGCGGCATGAGAGGACGATCCCCGCAGACTCCGGAGCGGTTTTGGAGGTTCGGGATCTGAGCGTATTCTACCGGGAAGGGGGAAACAGTCTCCTGGGGCACAGCCGAAAGAGGTGCGCGGTGTCCCGGGCGAACTTCGACATTCGGGTGGGCGAGGTGCTGGGGCTTGTGGGGGAGAGCGGCTGCGGCAAGACCTCCCTCTCGAAGGCGATCCTCGGGATGAATCGGGATATCACCGGAGAGGTGGTGCATCACTCCGAGCGGCCCCAGATGATCTTTCAGGATCCGTACAGCAGCTTAAATCCTTCCAGAACCATCGGATGGCTTTTGCAGGAGCCCCTTCGGGCGATGGGGCGAAGGGATCCTTCCCGGGCGATGACAAAGGGCGACATGGAGGCGGCGGCGCACGACATGCTGCGAAAGGTCGGGATGGAGGAGCGGTATTTTGACAGAAAGCCGTCCCAGCTCTCAGGGGGACAGAGACAGCGCGTCAGCATCGCGCAGGCTCTGATCACCGGCCCCGGGCTTGTGATCGCGGATGAGCCGGTGTCTGCCCTGGACGTGACGATGCAGGCGCAGATCATGGAGCTGATGCGGGCGCTGCAGGAGGAGATGAAGCTTTCCTATCTCTTTATCTCCCACGATATCCATGTGATTTACCAGATGAGTGACCGGATCATGGTCATGAAGGAGGGGCGGATCCTGGAGATCGGCGGCACGGAGGAGCTCTTCCGGCAGCCGAAGGAGGAATATACGAAGCTTTTGCTGGCGGAGTCTTGAGGAAGGCTCCGCTTTTTAGATGCGCTCCAGCGTCACATAGCTGTCGTACTTTTCGCCGGGGATCATGGTGCGGTAGATCCGTTCCATGCCCCGTTGACACAGGGCGTCGTCTGCGGCGCAGGACAGGGGCAGATTCCACACCGCGTAGCAGACGCCGTAGACGGTGCAGCGGACGCGGGTCCTTCTGGCCCCGTTTCTCTCATAGAAGCGGTCGCGCCTTTGGCGGGTCGAAAGCTCTGAGGGATCCTTTGCCCGCCGGACATCCTCCGTTTCGATGAGGATCCCGCGAAAACCGGAAAGCTCCCCTTGCAGCTTGCGAAGAAAGAGCCCGCCCATCCCCTGTCCGCGGCAGGACTCCGAGACGGCGAAATAGTCCAGCAGGATCAGGTCACATTCCGGAGCCGTCGCAAGGAAGGCGTAGGCGGTCAGCTCCCCGCCGTACATAGCGTAGGCCCGATAGGAATCCGTCCGGTACATCCGCTGTATGTTTTTGAGAGGCTTGACCTCGTCCGGAGGAAAGTGCCGGCAGAGGCAGCGCGCGTAGATCTCTTCTATCTGAGGCAGTGCAAGTCGTTCTATCCGGTATTCCAAGGCATACTCCTTTCCCGGCGTCCCCACGCCGGCCGACGGATCAGGGGCAGATACTTCCATTATAGTAAAATTGGCGCGAGCCGTCAAATGAGGACATAGTTTTCTTCCCGCAAGCATAAAAATGAAGTGAACAAGCTTGCGGGGAGGTTTTTTTATGTTTGAAAAATGCAGTATACAGGAGTTGGCAGAGCGGCTGCGCAGCGACAGCGAGGTGGGGCTTACCTCTCTGGAAGCGGGCAGGAGACTTGCGGCCGGCGGCAGGAACGAGCTGCGTGAGCCCAAAAAAAAGACGTTGGCGGAGAGCTTTCTAGAGCAGCTGAACGACCCGCTGATCTACGTGCTGATCGTGGCGGCCGCGGTGTCGGTGGTTCTGGGGGAGGTAAGCGACGCCGTCATTATCGGCGTGGTGGTGCTTCTCAACGCCGTGGTGGGAATGATCCAGGAGGGAAAGGCGAGGAAGGCGCTGGATTCCCTCAAGAAACTGACCAGCCCCCACGCGGTGGTGATACGGGACGGAGTGCGCAGAGAGATTCCGGCGGCGGAGCTGGTGGCCGGAGACCTGGTATGTCTGGAGGCGGGCTGTCAGGTGCCGGCGGATCTGCGGCTCACGTCGTCGGTCAGTCTGAAGGTGGAGGAGTCCGCGCTGACGGGGGAGGCGCTTCCGGTGGAGAAGGACGCGCTCTTTCTGGCGGACTGCAAGAGAGAGATCCCCCTGGGCGATCGGAGAAATATGGTCTATATGTCGACGGTCGTCACCTACGGGAGAGGGGAGGGGATCGTCGCCGCTACGGGGATGAATACGGAGATCGGAAAGATCGCGTCCATGATCACGGAGACCAAAGAGGAGCTGACCCCGCTGCAGAGGAGGCTGGGGGAGCTGGGAAAGGTGCTGAGTATGCTGTCCATGGGACTGTGCGCGGCGCTGTTTGTCATAGCGGTGCTGCAGCGCCGAAACGTCATGGAAATGCTGATAACGGCGATCTCTCTGGCGGTGGCCGCAGTGCCGGAGGGGCTCCCCGCCGTGGTGACGATCTGTCTTGCGCTGTCCGTCACCAAGATGGTGCGGGTGAATACGATCGTGCGGCGGCTCCCTTCCGTGGAGACGCTGGGGGCGGTCAGCGTGGTGTGCTCCGACAAGACCGGCACGTTGACGCAAAACCGGATGACAGTGGAGAAATGCTGGTGGGACGGGAGGCTTGAGGAGGTCGAAAGACCAGTGTGTCTTCCGGAGCTGATGGGGGCGGAAATGCGCCATATGCTTTTGGAGCATCCGGACTTTCTCCAGGGGATGGTGCTGTGCAACGATGCCTCCCTGGAGGGAGGCGTGCGGCTGGGAGATCCCACGGAGCTTGCCCTCTTGGACCTTGCGGCGGACTGGGGCATCCAAAAGCGGGAGCTGGAGGCGGATCTGCCGCGCTGCGGCGAAATCCCCTTCGACTCGGAACGCAAGATGATGACGACCTGCCACAGGCGGCCAAAAGGATTCGGAAGGCCGCGGGAGTCCGGAGGGGAGCTGATCTCCTACACGAAGGGAGCGCCGGACGAGGTGCTGAAAAAATGCGCCTTCCTCTGTCTCCGCGGCCGTGTGGTGCCCCTGACGGAGCACTACCGCAGACAGATCGCGGAGGCGATGCGGGCGATGTCGGCGGAGGCGCTGCGCACGCTGGCAGTCGCTATGAAGGAACGGGTGAAGGGGCCGCTGGAGGAGCAGATGATCTTTCTGGGAATGGTAGGCATGAGGGATCCGGCCAGACCGGAGGCTGCCGAGGCGGTGGAAATTTTTCGGGAGGCGGGCGTCAGCACTGTGATGATCACCGGCGACCATGTGGAGACGGCCTATGCCATCGGAAAACAGCTTGGGATCGTGGAGGGGCTGAGACAGTGCATGACGGGGGAAGAGCTGGCGGGGCTGACGGATGAGAGGCTTCGGGAACGGCTGGAGGACACAAGGGTCTTTGCCCGGGTGTCGCCGGCCCAGAAGGTGCGGATCGTGAAGGGGTTTCAGGGACGGGGCGACATTGTGGCGATGACGGGAGACGGGGTAAACGACGCGCCCTCCCTGAAGGCGGCGGATATCGGGATCGCCATGGGCATGAACGGCACGGATGTGGCGAAGCAGGCCTCCGATATGATCCTGGTGGACGACAACTTTGCCACCATCGAGAAGGCCATCGAGGAGGGGAGAGGTGTCTATGAGAACATCCGCAAGTCCGTGATCTTTCTCTTGTCCTCCAACCTGGGCGAGATTTTGACGATGTTTCTGGCGGTCGTGTGCGGTCTCGCCTCCCCTCTAAAGTCCAGCCATATCCTGTGGATCAATCTGATCACGGACTCTCTGCCTGCCCTGGCGCTGGGGATCGACAAAAACGACGGCAGGAGCCTGATGAAGAACGCGCCCAGAAAAGCGGGGGAGAGCCTGTTTGCCAGAGGCGGTCTGGCCTGTACCTGTTTTTACGGAGTGTTGATCGCCGGAGTCAGTCTCACGGCCTTTTTCCTCCTGCCCTGCTCCTGGATCCGGTTTCAGGGACTGCCTGTCAACCTGGAAAATCTTACGATGGTGCTGAAGCAGGATGTGCTTCTGGCAAAGGCGCAGACCTACGCCTTTACCACGCTGGCAATGTCGCAGCTTTTTCACGCCGTCGGTATGCGGGACGTGCAAAAATCGGTCTTTCGCATGAAGCATCTGGACAACAAGCTGATGATCGCGGCTTGCCTGATCGGATTTCTGCTCCAGTTTGCGGTGACGGAGATCCCCGTGCTGATCGGGGCCTTCGGAACCTTCCGCCTCTCTCTCGGGGAGTGGGGAAGGCTTGCGCTCCTGGCGGCATTTCCGCTGTTTGCTCACGAGTGCATCGCGCTGTCTCACGGAAAGTCAAGGAGGAGGGAGATACTTCCGGCGGACAGCACATTGCGGTAAAGGTACAGCATGAAAGCAATGAGGGGAAAAGGGCGCTTGTGACTTGGGAATATGGGGAGGATCATTCCACCCTCCCCTCCAGATAGGCATTTAAAATATTTTGCGGCGCTTCATAATAAAAGCTGGAATTGTAATTGTCTATCTTATCGCTGACGAACGAATTATACGCTTCTATCACAGCGTCAGGGATGGAAAGCCCTTTTTCTCTCGCTATGCCAAGCACAAGCCTTTTGTACACCTTTCCGATATCCCAATGGCTCGGGACAGCGAAGCGGGCGGCGGCCACATTGTCAAAGTCCCCCTTGCAGATGTTGGCTTTCCGGATAAAATCCTCGCTTACCGTATCGATATTGTCGCTGTGGTAAACATCCGCGAGGTCATATATCTTTTCGATCAGGGTTCTGCCAAGCTGGTTTGCTACGACGGCCCTTTTATTTTTGGTACGCCGTGCGATATACTCAATGAGACTGCATGTGAAAAACAGATTGTTTTCGCTGCGTTCTTCCCGTCCGTTCATAGTGTTACCTCTCTGCTTGATACAAACTCCAGACACCTAAGGGCGGCATCGGAGCAGAAGCTGATCTGATGCGTCGGATACTTGAATTTTGCGAGCACCCAGAACTGTTCTCTTGTAATGACCCCGTCCATATAATCGGCAATATAATTATAGATTTGATCGTTGGCCATTGCGCCGATCACGATATCGTAGTCATGCGGCTTTCCGTGACGGCAGTCGATGATGAAGTCAAGCCATTCCTCTGTCATTTCTTTAAATTCCTGAATTTTAAGTCCCGTGTTTATGCGCACGGTGTAGGTGCTGACAATGGGGGTGTTGTATCGCATTGCCCATCGCTCGGCCTGTTCTCGGATAATTGTGCAATAAAATCCCGGGCCGAAGTCCTTCGTATTTTTTCCTTTTATTATTTTGGGCTTTTTAACGGCGGTATATCCACCGTGATAAACGGTCATCTTCCCCATGTTAGTCTCCATTCCAGAGCGCTGCACAAAAAACAACACATCTGTGCGAGTTTTGACGCAAACATCTCTTCTTCAAAATACCCAAACTTGCGCATTTTGTCAAGAGTCTGCGAGGCGATATCCGGCTTGCCGTTTTTCCGGACGAAAAACTATTTGCCAACGGGCAAAAAAATGGTATGATATATAGTTAGAGAATATCATTGAGAATATCATTGAAAAAATTGGGAGTGAAACAGGGAAATGGACAAGATTATCTTAACGGGCGACAGGCCGACGGGAAGGCTGCATGTGGGGCATTATGTGGGGTCTCTCCGCAGGCGCGTGGAATTGCAAAATTCCGGAGAATATAAAAAGACATTCATCATGATCGCGGACGCGCAGGCGCTCACGGACAACATTGAGGATCCGGAGAAGGTGCGCGAAAATATTATCGAGGTGGCGCTGGATTATATGTCCTGCGGGCTGGATCCCGAGAAGTCAACGCTTTTGATCCAGTCCCAGATCTCCGAGCTGTGTGAGTTGACCTTCTATTACATGGATCTGGTGACGGTCTCGAGGCTGCAGCGCAACCCCACGGTAAAGAGCGAGATCCAGCAGCGCAATTTTGAGGCCAGCATACCGGTGGGATTTTTTACCTATCCCATCAGCCAGGCTGCCGATATCACCGCGTTCAAGGCGACCACGGTTCCCGTGGGAGGGGATCAGCTTCCCATGATCGAGCAGACCCGGGAGATCGTGCATAAATTCAACACGGTGTATGCGCCGGTTCTGGTGGAGCCCTCCGCGCTGATTCCGGAGAACGAGGCGTGCCAGAGGCTGCCCGGCATAGACGGCAAGGCCAAGATGAGCAAATCTCTCGGGAACTGTATTTATCTGTCAGACAGCGCCGACGAGGTGCGCACCAAGATCATGAGCATGTACACGGATCCGCTGCATTTGCAGGTCAGCGATCCGGGCCATCTGGAGGGCAATGCGGTGTTCACCTATCTGGACGCTTTCTGCAAGGAGGAGCATTTTGAGCGCTATCTGCCGGATTACGCAAACCTTGACGAGCTGAAGGCCCATTATCAGAGAGGCGGTCTGGGGGACGTGAAGGTGAAGAAATTCCTGAACAACGTGATGCAGGAGACCCTGGAGCCCATCCGCATCCGCAGGAAGGAGCTGGAGAAGGATATTCCCGCCGTGTACGAGATCCTGAAAAAGGGCAGCGACGAGGCCAGGGAGGTGGCGGCGCAGACCCTTTCCGAGGTAAAGCGCGCGATGCGAATCAATTATTTTGAAGACCTGGAGCTGATCCGGAGACAGAGCGCCAAATATGGAGGAGAGGCGAATGAATGAGCGATCGAATGAGCGAATGAATGGGCGATCGCAAGGGGCCGGAGCAAATTCTAAGGAAGGGTCGGACGAAGCGCCGTATAGAGAGGCGGACGAGGAATTGGGACTGGAGGGGGACAAGACCCTGGGATCGGCCCGAAACGCGGTGACATTTGGAGCGCTCCTGGCCCTTTTGGTTCTTGTGGCTGTGTTCTGCGTGTCTGTGCGGAACGGATCCCATCGGGATGCGGGCCCCGAGGAAACTCTGATTGCGGCGGACAGAGCGGGAACGGACGGCGCGGAAGCAGATAGAGCGGAAACGGACGCTTCTGCCGCGGATGGGGAGTTTGTCCAGGTGGATGAGACGGTGACGGCAAAGGATCTGACGAATCTGCACGCAGAGCCTGCGATGGTCCATCCGAATATCGTAGAGCAGCTTCGGAACGGAGAGACCCTGACGCGCACGGGGATCAATGAAGAGACCGGCTGGTCACGCCTTGTATGGGAGGGGCAGACGGTGTATGCGGTGTCGGAGTACCTGACCACGGATCTGGATTACCGACCGTCGGTGGGGCCAGGCAGTCGGAATTTTTTTCTGACGGCGGATCATAACGCGGTCGTCTTTCAGGACTGCGACGATACGGTGACGCCGAAGGAGTATGTGAATCTGCGTTCGGAGCCCAGCACCTCCCAGGGAGATACCACGGTTCGGGCACATCTGGAGGCCGGAGAGCAGGTGCACCGCACGGGTTACAGCGAGGATGCCGGATGGTCTCGGGTGGAATACGACGGGAAAGTTTTGTATGTGGTCAGCAGCTACATGGAGACGGTGCAGGAGGAAACGCGGTAGGCCGGCGGACGAAGGCGGGAAAGCAGGAAAGCGGGGAAGCGTCGTGCGGCCCGTATAAAAATACAGAAAACGGAGACAATAGTCCCAAAACTTTGGAAGGAGAGTGGCGGGACGATGAGTCAAAGCGCAAGCCAAAAATTGGGAAAAGCCAGCGTAAGGCTGGAAAAGGAAGTCTATATTTACAGCAGTGCCAGCGTGGTCGGCAAAAAGGAAGGAGAGGGCCCGCTGGGGCTGCTGTTTGACGTGGTGGGGGAGGACGATCTCTTTGGGTGTGATACCTGGGAGGAAGCGGAGAGCAGCCTGCAGAAAAATGCGGTCAATCTGGCCCTGGAAAAGGCGGGGCTGAAGCCGGAGGATATCACCTTTGCCTTTGCCGGTGACTTACTTGGTCAATCCATAGCCACATCATTTGGTATCGCGAGCTTCGGCATACCACTACTGGGTGTATACGGCGCCTGCTCCACCTGTGGAGAGTCCCTTGCCCTGGGCGCGATGAGCGTTGCCGGAGGGTACGCGGACAGGGTGGTCTGTGTCACATCCAGCCATTTTGCCAGCGCGGAGAAGGAGTTTCGTTTTCCGCTGGAGTACGGGAACCAGAGGCCCCTGTCGGCCACCTGGACGGTGACGGGCAGCGGGGCCTTTGTGCTGAGTGGGGAAAATACGGACAAAAAGGCGAGGGCGCGCATCAGCGGCGTCACGGTGGGAAAGATCGTGGACTACGGGCTGAAGGATTCCATGAATATGGGCGCTTGTATGGCTCCGGCAGCGGCGTCCACGCTGGAGCAGCATTTTATTGACTATGAAAGTCAGCCAAAGGATTACGACAAAATCATCACAGGCGATCTGGGGGTGGTGGGACAGACGGTGCTCATAGATCTGCTTCGGGAGAAAGGATATGACATCTCGGCCGTTCACATGGACTGCGGGATCGAGATCTTTGACGCCGGAGCACAGGACACCCACGCCGGAGGAAGCGGCTGCGGGTGCAGTGCGGTGACGCTGTCCGCCTATATCCTGAAACAGCTTCAGGAGGGCAACTGGAAGAAGGTGCTCTTTCTGCCCACCGGAGCGCTGCTCAGCAAGACCAGCTTCAACGAGGGCCAGAGCGTGCCTGGCATCGCCCACGCGCTGGTGCTGGAGAAGATCGACTGACGGAGAGCTTAAGCCGGATCCTGACAGGGAGAAATGGGGCATGGTTTCCTCCGGATCATCCGGACAAAAGAAGCGGCGCGGCGTTGCCATTCGGCGACAACGAGAAGTGGCAACGAGAGGCATCTGTAAATGTAAAATAGAGAGAAAAATCTATTGTTACAGGAGGCAGTTATGGAAAATGTGATCACACAGGAAGCTTTGCAGAGGTTTGCCGCTTATCTGCGGCGGGAGGAGAAAAGTACGGGGACGGTAGAAAAATATCTTCGGGACACGGCGGGATTTGCCGCCCACATGGACGGCGCGCCCGTCACAAAAGAGTCCGCGGCCGCCTGGCGGGACGAGCTCCTCGCCCGGGGCTATGCGCCAGTAACCGTCAACTCCATGGTGGCGGCAGTAAACGCCCTGTTTCGGTTTCTGGGCTGGGAGGACTGCCGGGTGAAGTCCCTGCGGCTCCAGAAGCGGGCGTTTCGGGATCCGTCCCGGGAACTGACCCGGGGGGAGTATGAACGCCTGGTGGCAGCCGCCCAGGGCAATCCACGGCTGGCGCTGCTTTTGGAGGCCATCTGCGGCACGGGCATCCGGGTCTCGGAGGTAAAATACCTCACCGTGGAGGCGGCGAAAGCGGGC
>CANRLX010000056.1 GCA_947631615.1 uncultured Acetatifactor sp. | reverse complement strand
GGTTACAAGATCAACCGTGCGGCAGACGATGCAGCAGGTCTGGCTATTTCCGAGAAGATGAGAAAGCAGATCAGAGGCCTTACACAGGCTTCCGCAAACGCAGAGGACGGTATCAGTGCAGTGCAGACCGCAGAGGGCGCTCTGACCGAAGTACATGATATGCTTCAGAGAATGAACGAGCTGGCTGTAAAGGCTGCCAACGGCACCAACAGTGAGTCTGACAGAGCTTCCATCCAGGCTGAGATCGATCAGCTCTCCACTGAGATCGACCGTGTCGCTGAGACCACCAAGTTCAACGAGACCTACCTGTTGAAGGGTGACAGCTCCGTTACCAGACAGTATGTTTACTCTTACAAGTCTGTTGAAAGCGGTACCGCTGCAACTGTAACTGGCGCAGATGGTGAAACCACCATCACGGATGCGACCACCGGTTTGAGCATCCAGCTCACCTTCGCAAGCTCCGCAGCATCTGCAGATCAGAATGCATTGGCTAAGTCTGTTGTAAGTCAGGGTATCACGGTTACTTATCGTGAGCAGTATGTGAACAGCTCCGTAGTTACTGGTTATTCTATCCAGTTGAACGGTGATGCCGCAAACAACTATTCTGTTGTGGCTGGAAAAGAAGGCAAGTATGACATTTTGGATGCTGCAGGCAACAAGATTGCTGAACTTAAGGTGGCTGGACATGGTAGCAATGATACTGCAACAGATGGTTCATATCTTGGTGTTAACAGCAAGAGCCCGGATAAGAGTATCAGTGCAGTGATTACCGGTGCAAATGCAACGGCAGCTACCGTGGAAGGCGAGTCTGAGGCATACTACGACAAGGATGGTAACAAGATCTCTGCAAACGCTCTGAACAGGTATTTCGCAATCGATGTGAGCGGTGCGGTACAGGCTAGAGTAGATGCTTCTACTGTTTATGACGCATTGGGCAATGTGGTTACTTTGACTGCATCAGCAGTGACAGCAGCACAGACTCTGACCGGTTCTTTGAAGCTGACCTTGCATGTAGGTGCTGACGCTACTTCCAATAACCAGATCACCTTGAACCTTGATGCTATGAGCGCAAAGGGACTTGGCGTGAATGGTTTGAGAATTGATGGAACCAATGACAGCAAGGCTCGTGAGGCAATTCAGACCATAAGCGAGGCTTTGGCCAAGGTTTCCGCTCAGAGATCTGATCTCGGTGCAGTTCAGAATAGACTGGAGCACACCATCAACAATCTGGACAACGTTGTTGAGAATACCACCAGTGCAGAGTCCGCTATCCGTGATACGGATATGGCTTCCGAGATGGTTAAGTACTCCAACAGCAACATCCTTTCTCAGGCAGGTCAGGCTATGCTTGCACAGGCTAACCAGTCCAATCAGGGTGTTCTGTCCTTACTTGGCTAATCCGTGTGAGATAATACGATCTGTAAAGATCGTAACAATGCTACGAAGACGGGGAGCTGGCAGAGCCGGCTCCTCGTTTTTTTGAAGAAAAGACGTTTTGTGTCTATCTATTTACAGGTACATTAAAAGCAAAGGATTCAGGGAGGAATCATATGAAACCCATTTTGTCAATTTCTCTGCTCAGCGGAGGCAGGAATAAAGGGGAACTGAAAAAGTGTCTGGACTCACTGGTCCCTGTTATGGATCAGATTTCGAGCGAACTGATCGTCGTAGACACAGGATGCGATGAGGAAGCGCGAGCCATTATAGAGAAATATACAAACCATATTGTGGACTTTACCTGGTGTGGTGACTTTGCCAAAGCGAGGAACGCCGGACTGAAGGAAGTCAAGGGAGAGTGGTTCTTATATATAGATGATGACGAAGCCTTTGTGGATGTGAGTGAATTGGTGGAATTTTTTCGGTCTGGAGAATATAAGCAATATGGGCAAGCATGCTATTACCAACGTAATTATGTGGATCGCCAGGGGAGACGGTACCAGGATGCCTGGGTTTCGCGCATGATTAAGATGAGCCCGGAGGTTCACTTTGTGGATCGGATTCATGAGTATTTGACACCGATTAACGGTGCTAATAGGCTTTTGCCGACGGTGTGGGTGGATCATTATGGTTATGTCTATGACACGCCGGAAGAGAAGGAACAGCACAAACAAAGAAATATGAAGCTTTTAGAGGAGGAAATGGAGGCAAATCCGGCAAATCTGCGGATTCGCGCACACCTTGCAAACGAGTACCGGGCTGCAGGGAATTTTGATAAATTGGTGGAAATTTGTGAAGACACCTTGAAGCATTTAAAAAAAGAAAAAAGCAGTCACTATAATTCCTGGCGGCAATGTTTCTATCAAGGAAAGCTGATGGCATTGATCTGCTTGGAAAGATTTGATGAGGCGTTGGACTATTTCCAGACGGTGATTTCCGACAAGGGACTTGATGATCTGGGATGGGCCAGCCTGTGTAGTATGGGAGTAGGGATCTATTATAGACGCCAGGAATATGAGAAGTGTATTAAATATTGCCAGGAATATATTCAGGTATATGACAAATATGGTGGTGAACTTAAGAAGATTCCAGCATGTCCTACTTTTACTCAGGATGTATTTAATTTCAGTGGGCGCAATAATGTATATTGTATTTATATGGCGTGTTTCTTGAAACAGGGAGATACCAGCGCACTGAAAAAATATTTTTGGAAGTTAGGTTGGGGAGATACCCGGTTTACGATTTATGAAAGTTTTCTTCCGGATATTATGGAAGCGTTTTCTCAACTTCCGTTTGAGGAGGAATTTATTCCGATTGCACAGAAATTGATAAGTGATAATCTGGTGCATGATTTGACACTGAAGGTGCTGAAAAAACAGATTCAGGAAAGAGGGGAAGAGGCGCTCTATCCACTTGCCCGGATTTTTTCCGAAATAGAGTCGGAGCATTATTATATCTGGTATCTTAAAGTGTATCATGCTGCCAGAGAAAACAAACATATACAGCTGGAAGAGGCATATCGCAGACTGTTTCGGAAGCTTGAGGATGTATTGGAATTGGAGAATCGCATCTTTGAGATGGCGGATGATTATGGGATTGCCTTAAATGAGGTGATTAATGAGGTTCCTTTCGATCAGTGGCGCAATGGTGTGGATGCCTTCTGTGAAAAGCATAAGCCAGATCAAATCCGTGTAAAGAAAGTATTTTTGGACAGGCACTGTAGGGAGGGGGAGATACGTTACGATTACTTCCTCGTGAAAGCGGCAGAAGCGGAGGCAGTACACACGGAAAATGTGTTTGGTTATCAGATGATCCGACAGCGTATACAGGAGTTCGCAGACAAAAGTGTGGAGTTTTATCGGCGCTTTTACCGACCGGAAGCTTTTGAAGGAGAACAGGAAATGATTCCGGCATCTTGTCGTTTAGCCCTCAGGTTGCAAAATGTGTTGGAGGCGGAGAAAGCAGGAAATATTGCCGCGTTTCGAGAGTGTATAACGGGAGCCATAGGGGTCTTTCGTCCAATGGACGACGCTTTGCATAACTTTACCAAGCAGTATGTAGAAATGAGGCAGAATCAACTCAAATCGGAGGATCGC
Source organism: uncultured Acetatifactor sp. (assembly GCA_947631615.1). Taxonomy (GTDB): domain Bacteria; phylum Bacillota; class Clostridia; order Lachnospirales; family Lachnospiraceae; genus Acetatifactor. The sequence goes on along the minus strand of CANRLX010000056.1, from coordinate 16,103 downwards.
TCTGCCTTGGACGAGATGCAGATCCTGGCGCGTCAGGTAAAGCAGCAGTGCCGCAAATTCATTGATGCCGGTGAGAAAGAGACCGCCAGGGGCATTCTGCAACAGCTTAAAACCCTGGTGCCGGGGGATCCGGATCTGGAGGAACTGGAAAGTCTCTGTGTGGAATAAAAGGGAATATTTTTACGGATGGTAAGATATTCCGTTAGAAAAAACGTTTTCCCGCCTCTAATGATTTGAACATACAATGCCGATATATATTCTGAAAATAGCATAGAAAAGCAGGGAAGCTGTAGAGAATTGCATGGAGGCAGACAAGAATAGAAACCTTTTATTGCTGGGTACAGCGATAAAAGGTTTTTATGTTTATAGTTTCTATTAGAATATCAATAGAATATCAAAAGGGATGGCGGCAATGAAAAAGGCGGAAAAGCGGCAGGCAGAAGAGTTTGTAAAATTATTGGGACAGGCTCACGATGAAATTCGTAAATCTATTGAAAAATCAGATTCTGTGGCTGCAATGGAGCTGCTGGAACAATGTCAGGACGGAGCGATCCAGCTGGGAAATCTCATCGAAAAAACCGAAGGGGAAGGTTTTGTGACGGTTCCACTGATTGAAGAGTACTGTGAACTGGTATATCAGATTCATGAGCGGTTGGCCTCTGGGGAAGTGGCAGAGGGAAAACCAATCTATAGAAAGCTTCGGAAGTCCCTGATACAGGTTGAAAATAGTGTAAAAAATGATATTAAGGCTCGGCTGGAGATTGTCTTTTTTCCTTATAAGGCATCTATGTGGGATTCTTTGGAAAGTGTGTGGAGAGCGGCAGACGCCGATCCGGACTGCGATGCCTATGTAGTGCCGATCCCTTATTATGATAGAAAACCGGACAGAAGTTTTGGAGAGAAACATTATGAAGGAAATCAATACCCTATGGATGTGCCGGTGATCTGGTACGAGGATTATAATCTGGAGGAAAGAAAGCCTGATATAGCATATATACATAATCCTTATGATGAATATAACTATGTGACTTCGGTGGATCCGAGATATTACTCTTATGAGCTGAAAAAAAATGTAGGATGTCTGGTCTATATTCCTTACTATGCTACCCCTGGAGGATGGGGGTGGTCCAAAAAATTTTGCTCTGCATATCAATATGCAGATTATATTGTTGTACAGGCGGAAAAATATGTAAATTTTTTGGATCAATCTATCTCTCGAGAAAAGATTTTACCGTTAGGATCTCCCAAGTTTGACAGGGCAATCCATATGTGCGCGTCACCAGAAAAACCGCCAAAGGCGTGGCAGGACCGAATGAGAGGACGAAAAGTATATCTTTATAATACCAGTATCGGCAGTATGTTAGCAGACACAGGACGATTCTTAGAGAAAATGATGTATGTGTTTTTATGTTTTCAAGGGAGAAACGATGTGTGTTTGGTGTGGCGCCCACATCCCCTCTTGGAGAGTACATTTCTTTCCATGAGGCCAGAAGTATATCTTATTTATCAGGAATTAAAAAAGAAGTTTTTGGAAGAGGAGATTGGAATTTACGATGATACTCCTGATATGACCAAGACACTTTCCCTTTGCGATGCTTATGTGGGAGAGGGAAATTCTTCTGTGGTGACGCTCTTTGGGGTTACAGAAAAGCCTATTTTTGCAACTGTGCGAGCAATCTGTGAGAATCCCAAGGAGGATGATTGGAAGGGAGGTCTATTGCAGAGATACTTTCAAAGAGGTACGATTGGATGGCTGATTACTCCTGGAAATGAATTATATCAGTGGAAGGAAGAAGAGATGGCTAGCCGATATGTGTGCAAGTTGTCCAATTATGCGTATGCGGGTTATTACCGACAAGTACTTTCTGTGGGAGATGTTGCTTATGTGTGTCCTGGTGATGCTCAAGAAATCCCGGTGATTCAGGAAGGAAAACTAAAATATACTGTTTTTTTGAAACGTCAGATGGAACAGCCTAATGCTTTTGCAGGAGCAGTTATGGTTGACAAGATGCTCTATCTTTTGCCGTGGCGCTATCCTTCGTTGGTAAAGTATAATACGGAAAAGGATAAGGTGAGCTACTTGGAAAATGATAATAGATTCTGGGCTCAAGAGATTTCAGGCGAATGGAGGTTTGGCGGAAGTTGTTCTTGGAAGAATTATCTGCTTTTGGCATCTCCTTCAGATAGTCGTGTGATGATTTTGGACAGTCGAACGGATCGGATGCAGATTCTGAGGTTAAATACCAAGAATACAGAAGGCTGTTTGGCAATAATTGCTGATGAGGATGAGGTGTGGCTTTTGCCTTATAAGGGAGATATAATCACAAAATGGAATCCAGAAACCGGACAATTACAGGACTATTCAGGGTTGCCGGAAGGATTTGCTTGTGGACATCATTCATTTGAAAAAGGCATGATGAAACCCTTCAGTAGCGCATTATTTTGTGGGAATTTGGTCTATTTTGCTCCTTTTTGGGGAAATATGTTTGTTCGGTTGGACTTGAAGACAGGAACAATGGAGCAATGGCAATCACCATTCCCAATGATGGAAAAGGAGAAAAGCGGGTATTTTGTAACTGATGATAAAAAGATGGAATTTTATACATATTTAGATGATAGTGGTAAGAAACGATATATATGTCATTCTTATTTAGATGGGAAGCGCTATGAACTGGACTTGGAAACGGAAAGAAGTTGGGAGCTTCCTTTTCCGATCTGCATGGAAGAATTAAAACGGATAGAACCAGGTTTTACAGAACAAGATGAATGGTTTCAGTATGCGTGTAAAGAAAGCGCTTTTGTTAGTTTAAAAGACTTTTTGGATGAAACTATTGCGGGAAAGCCTTTTGATAGGTTACGACAAAGAAAGGCTTATGGCAAAATCAATGCGAGTCCGGATGGTAACTGCGGAAAGAGCGTACATCAATTTTTAAAAGAAAAATGTTGTGAACAGGAATGGACGGACGGTGGGGGCAGGAGGGAGCGCTGGTGAGAAAAGTAATTACATATGGAACTTTTGATCTCTTTCATGAGGGGCATTATCGGCTGTTGCAACGGGCGAAGACTCTTGGAGATTACCTGATAGTGGGAGTGACCACTGAAGAGTATGATCGGACCAGAGGAAAGCTTAATGTGATAGACTCTCTAATGACTCGAATCGAGAATGTTAAAAAAACAGGTTTTGTAGATGAAGTGATAATTGAAACCTCACCAGGGCAAAAGTTTCGGGATATTCAAAAGTATAAAATAGATGTGTTTACAGTGGGATCCGACTGGAGAGGGCAGTTCGATTACTTGAAGGAATACTGTGAAGTGGTGTATCTGGAGAGAACTAAGAATATTTCCAGCACTATGCTCAGGGAGCAGAATAGGCCCATTCTCCGTGTGGGTATTATTGGAACAGGACGTATTGCAGAACGGTTTATTCCTGAAGTGAGGCTGGTCAGCGGTATGAGCGCGCAAGGGGTCTATAATCCTCATACAGAGAGCGCAGCTCAATTTGCGGAAAAATGGCAGATTGAATGTTACAAAAAAAAAGAAAAATTCTATAGTGCGGTAGATGCAGTATATGTTGCATCGCCACATGAGACACATTATAAATATGTTCGTGAAGCGTTAGAACATGACAAGCATGTGCTGTGCGAGAAACCTATGGTTCTGATGCGCAGTCGGGCAGAAGAACTGTTTGTGTTGGCAAAAGAAAAAGGTAGAATCTTGTTTGAAGGGATTAAGACGGCCTACTGCCCTGGATTTGATAAGCTTTTGGGAATTGCTTGCAGCGGTACAATTGGAAATATCCGCAATATTGAGGCATGTTTTACAAAATTGGAAAACAGTTCAAGTAGGGAGCTAAATGATATTAGATACGGCGGGAGTTTTACAGAGCTGGGAAGTTATGTGATGTTGCCAGTATTTAAACTTTTGGGTACAAATTATGAGCGGGTGGAGTTTGATTCTATCCGAGGGGAGAATGGTCTGGATCTGTTTACTCGCGCTACATTTAAATATGCTAAGAGCATGGCAACAGTTACTTGCGGATTGGGTGTTAAGTCAGAAGGACGTCTTTTGATTGCGGGAACAACAGGGTATATTGTAGCAGAGGCACCTTGGTGGAAAACAACATATTTTGAAGTACATCGAGAAGATATGGAAAATGTGGAAAAATATTCTGAACGTTTTCTTGGGGATGGTTTGCGGTATGAACTCAGTGATTTTTTGTCTACTATAAATGGAAGTAGAGAGAAAGAATGTAAATTAACTAGGGACGAATCTGTTTCATTAGCAAATGTAATGGAACAGTTTTTGAAAAAAGAAGGTAGGGAAGTGGAAAGTTTTATCATATAAAGTGGATGGTGGTAGGAGAAATGGAAGAACAAGATATTGTAGTTACGGTAAAAATGCTGGCATATAATCACGAGAAATATATCGCTCGAGCGATAGAAAGTATCGTGTCACAGAAAACACATTATAAGTTTGAACTACTGATAGGAGAGGATTGTTCGCAAGATCGGACAAGAGAGATCGTCCGGCATTATGCGTCGTTATATCCGGATATTATTAGACCTCTTTATTACAGGGAAAATGTAGGGTGCTCTCGAAATGGGTATTACCTGTTCCAGCGTGCCAGAGGAAAGTATCTTATGTGGTGTGAAGGAGATGATTACTGGTGCGACGATTTACGGATCCAGAAGGATGTAGAATTTCTCGAAAAACATTTGGAGTATGTGGGTATTGCCCATAAGAACTGTATTGTGGATGAGGAAGGTAAACTACTTTCTCTTGATGAGATTGGGGAAAGAAGGGGATGGTGGGAATATGACAGAGAGATATATACATTAAAAGATTGGGAACAGTGGAAAATGCCGGCACAGGTTTCAGCTGTGACAATCCGAAATCATTTTAGACATCCGAAATATGATTATTCTATTATATACAAGGCTTCTAAATATATGGGTGATAAAGCTTTATGGTTGACAGTTACTGTAGAAGGAAATCTCTATTGTGATTCGGAGGTAGTATCTTGTTATCGTTATCGTGACACCGGTGCGCAGAAAAACTATATGACTATGTATTATGAGACCAACTTGCGAGCTGATAGTTTTTTAATGATTCGAAGGCTGGAACATTGGGCACGGACGGTTTGTGGGATTTCTGTGGATTTGAGCGGACCGAAAAAGGATAAGCTGGCGGCGAGTGTGACTATTTTTTTGCGGAAACCATCATGGCGGAATTTAAGTGTAATAGGAAGGATTGTGAGATACAGTGGTGAGCCATTAAAATATCTTGGGTATATTTGTAAGGTTATTGTTTGGAAATTGTATTGTTGGCATATAAAAGGAACGGACGAAAGAGTAAATTTTTAATAGGAGGAATCATACGATGAAATTTTGCAAACTGCCATTTGAAAGCTTATATATTTTGCCAAATGGAAACTGTCGTGTGTGTGGATGGACCGATGCCGTGCTTGGAAATTTGGAGGAAGAGGATCTTGAAACTATATGGCATAGCAAAGGAACGCTTATTCTTCAGGAGGCAATGAGAAAGGGGAATTTTGAATATTGCAGAAATGTCTCATGCCCTTATCTGGAAAATGATTCTCTTCCAGAAATGAGCGAGGAGGAAGCAATGCAGTATCCGGTGCAGTCATTGCCTATAAATTTTAATGTGGCATGTGATTACATATGTAATCATAGTTGCCCCTCTTGTAGGAGTGAGGTATTTGTACCGAATGAGCAATACCAACAAAGGATTAGTACTATGATAGAAAAGCTTTTGCCCTATCTGAACAGGAAAGAAACCGAATATGTTGCTACAGATGGATGCGGTGATTGTTTTGCCAGTCCGCATATTATGAATATGTTGGAAAAACTGCATCCGGAGAACCAAGGTTGCGTTATCAGCTTAGAGACAAATGGGGCACTCTTAGATGAAAAACACTGGGAGAGAATTAGCCATTTGGGGAAATATTATACTCGCGTCACCGTCACTCCTAATAGTTTTACGAGATCTACCTTTAAATATTTAAACGGTGGGCATGATACTTATGACCAGGTAATACATAATCTTGGTTTTATGCGAGAACTCAAGCACAGAGGGGAAATAAACGAGATTGCCATATCGATTGTCATTCAGGAACGTAATTTTTTTGAGCTTCCAGAATTTGCAAACCGTTGTATGGAAGAATTTGATGCGAATAGGGTGATTGTCAAGCCTTTGTACAAATGGTTTCGTTTGTCAGATGAGGATTATTGGTTTAAAGATGTGCTGAATCCTATGCATCCATATCATAAAGAATTCTTAAGCATGTTAGAAAACCCGATTTTAAAGGACCCGAGAGTATATTTTTGGGGGGGAGAACATATGCATGAGAGCAGACCGCATCCGGCATTTTTGTATAAAGAACATATGGAGATTACCAGGCGATTGCTGGATGGTGGGGCAGGAAAATTGGAAAAATTCATGGAAAAAATGGGGATACATTCGGTGTATTTGTATGGAGATGTAGATTTAGCAACCATTTTTTATAAGGTGTTAGAGAATTCAAATATTGATATAAGAGGATTTTTGGCAAGAGATGTGATTTCTAAAGATGGAAGATGTGGGCAGAGAATACAATGCCTGTGCGATTATGATGTGGATGATGTGGATGCTATACTGGTTATGAATTATAACTGGATCAAAAGAATTAAAAGCGACTTACATTTTATTGGTTTTCATGGAAAAATTCTTACGGCAAAGGAGTTGATAGAATGTTTTCCGGTGTAGACGGATGTAGGAATGAGCATTTGAAATTAGGTATAATGCAGCCATATTTTTTCCCATATATTGGTTATTTTTCCTTGATAAAGAACACGGATCATTTTGTTTTTTTTGATACACCACAGTATATTAGAAAGGGATGGATTAACCGGAACCGAATACTGGGGATGGGCGGCAAGGAAATCTATTTTACAGTTCCAGTGACGAAAGCACCACGTGACACCGCGATTAAAGATATAAAAATATCTAAAGAAGACTGGAAGCATAAGCTTGTCGGGCAGTTAAGCATATACAAAAAAAGAGCGCCCTACTATAAAAATGTAATGGAATTGATAAATGAGGTTGTTAATTGTGATACAGAATATATTTCCGAATTGGCTATCGAAAGTATTCAAAAAACATGTGCGTATCTAGGAATAAAGTTGGAATACGAAATATATTCAAAAATGAATATGCCTTGTCCTGAAGTAAAGGAAGCCGATGAATGGGCGCTGTATATCACGAAGAAGATGGGATATCAGACATATGTAAATCCGCCAGGGGGAAAATCGTTTTTTGATGTGGATAAGTATAAAAGAAATAATATTAAATTAGAATTTTTAATTCCCGATTTACAGCCGTACTACCAGAGGAATTCCGCCTTTATACCGAACTTATCCATAATTGATGTAATGATGTTTTGTCCATTGGAGCAAATATTGGAAATGATGAACAGTGACAAGTTAGAAAGAACTTATGAGGATTAATGTTATGAAAGGAATTTTGGTTACTGGTTTATGCACGTTACACTGGGGCAGACTGCAATATGGAAACATAGGAAACTATTATATCGTTGAACCGTTGTTTAGAGAATTGCATCGTTGGTTTAAGGACTATGTAATTTATACAACCTTTCAAATGGATGAAACATTTGCGAAAAAAGAAAAAATAAAAGTGGTTTCCATGGAAGCTTATTATTCTTGGAAAAGCGATGATGTGGAGAATGCGCAAAAAGATGTTCGTATGGCAGAGGAATATATGGCTGGAAAAGAAATCCAATTATCCCTATATATCAAGATTCTGTTGTCCTGTGAATTTGTGTTAAATGTTTCTGGTGATATGTGGGGAGATAATGCAGAACATGTGGGAAAGCAGCGCTTTTTAGTGGATTGTTTGAAGATGAAGACAGCTCAAATCCTGAAGAAGAAGACATTTTTGTATGCAGTAACGCCGGGACCATTTACAAATAAGAATGAAGTTTCTCTAGCAAAAGAGGTATTTTCTAAATTTGATCTTGTTGTCATTCGTGAGAGAATATCAAAGAAGAATCTTATCAAATGGGGGTTCCCTGTAGAAAATGTGATTTGGGCACCTTGTCCTTCATTCTTGTTTGATAAAAACGAGAATTATACTTCTGTTTGGACTGACAGAATAGAAGGAATAAAAAAGGATTGCCGGAAGGTAGTTGGAATGACCTTTGGCGGATTCAATATGCCGCAGGGGCCTTATGATATGTGGCCTCGTGCTGAAGAACAGTATGATGTTTTTGTGTCATTAGTACAGTTTATTTTGAACGAATTAGATGCGGATATTGTGTTGTTTTCGCATACGAACGGGTTTGATCTTCCGCCTAATTTTCGTTTGAAAAATGGAAGAGATTTTTTAATATTACAAAGATTTTATGAGATATTAATTGATAGAGATATGGGGTGTGTAGAGCGGGTTATGTTGATTGATGAGCCATTGCTACCTTGCGATATAAAAGCGGTTATAGGAATGTTTGACATGTTGATTACAGGAAGAGTGCATGCTTCTGTTGCGGCAACCAGTCAATGTATTCCTACTGTTTTTGTGGAGTATGATAAACGAGTGATATATAGTGATAAAATGACTGGTTTTTCAGAACAGTTGGGATTAGAAAAGTTAGTTTGTGATCCGAAAAACTTGCAAGAATTAAAAGAAAAGACAGAAATTTGTCTTCAACATTGCGAAAGGATTAAAAGCCATTTGGAAAGTGTGATTCCTGACATAAAAGAGAAGGCTACAGGTGTATTTGAAAGAATAAAGGAAGCTTTATGAAAAGAAGACTGAAGTACGATTGGGTGCAAGGGAGTTTGTATTTTGACAGGATATATGCTTTTTTATTGTCAATAGACGATATTATGATTCCAAGGTTAAGCGAAAGGGTAAGTATTAGAGAATATGCGGAAAAGCTGTCGAAATGTTCGGATACACTTTTTGTGATGCAAGGAGAAACAGACATTGGAGCATGTTCTGTATATTGTAATCGGCAGGAGGCGTTTGTTTCATCCATTGCCCTGAAAAGAGAATTTTTATATCAAAATATTGGAACTAAAATGATGGAAGAGGTCAAAAGTCACACACAACAGTGTGGATGCAAGGTGTTGCAACTAAAGGTACATGAAATGAATGTGGCGGCAATAGGGTATTATAAAAAAAACGGTTTTCAAAAAAAAGAGGCAAAATTGCCGTGGATTTTGTTGGAATATAAGTTAAAAGATTAATAGGAGAAAAATAAAAATGAATAAGATTATAGTTCCAAGTACTTCCATTATGATAACAGAAGCATGTACACTCAAATGTAAATTATGTTTGGCTTATGTGCCATATTACAAGGAATATCAGACTATGACAACGGAAGAGGCTCAAAGAGTATTAGAACAATATTTTTCCATTGTTGATGAGGTGGAAAAGTTATCAATAACGGGAGGGGAACCCTTAATACATCCTCAACTTAATGAAATTATCAGTATTATTTTAGGCTATGCCGAGAGAGTTACAAAAGAAATAATACTTATAACAAATGGAACCATTTCTTTTTCCGAGAAAATTTTGGATGTCTTAGAAGAAAATTCTAAAGTCAAAGTTATAGTTAATCATTATGGCGTATTATCGCCTCATGCGGAAGAAAATTATAAAAAATTATGTGATAGAGGCATTCGCTCGATTCTATATACAGAAGATAACAGATACAGTTGGATAGATTGCAGAGACCATAGTTTAAAGCATAAAACCAAGGAGGAAATTGAAAAGCAAGCAGAAGCATGTGCGTTCTTTCAAGGGAAAAAATATGTGATTGATAGAGGATGTTTATACACATGCACAAGAGCATGTTACAGAATACAAAACGATCTAATTCCATATACTTCAGATGCCTATATTGATTTATTGGGAGAGGAAACTGTTTCAGAACAAAGGGATAAACTTAGAAAACTATTAAACAGTAAATCGATGATATCCTGTGCATACTGTGATGGTTTAACTGAAAAATCTAAGAAATATAGAGCAGCAGAGCAGTTGGGAGAAAAATAAAAATGGAGACCAGAATAAAGAGAACTGCGTTAAACATAACGACATATTGTAATTTGAATTGTAAACATTGCTTGGCATTTATTCCGTATTATAACGACAAGCATTCTATGTCTATTGAGGAAGCCAGAGGTGTATTGAAAAATTACTTTCAGGTGGTGGATTCGGTGGAGCATTTTACTGTTACAGGCGGAGAGCCGCTGCTAAACAAGGATGTTTACCAGATATTAAATGAAGTTTTCCTCTATGAACAGCAGATAACCGGTTCCGTCGATTTTGTAACTAATGGAACAATAGAGATCTCAGAGGAAATTTTAAGGCTTTTTGAAGCTCACAGAAAGAACACTAAGGTGGTACTGAGTAACTATGGTGTGGAATTGTCTACCAAGATCAATGTAATAGAGGAGGAATTGAAACGGCGCAATATTAATTATCGTGTCTCTAAGTTTTATGGAAATGATTTGTATTATGATGGATGGATAGACTTTTCAGATCATTCAAAAAAATGGAACACCATTGAAGAGAGAGATAAAAATGCGCAAAAGTGTGTTCACAGAGTTGGCAAATATTTTGTAATCAATGCAGGAGAAATTCACTGCTGTTCAAGATCATTCTGGAGAATCCATGAAGGAATTATTCCGAAAATAGAAGGGGAATATGTGGCGCTGATGGATGAAGAAATTCCACTGGAGCAAAAAAGAAAAGATTTGATGGAGATGTACGAGAAAAAAAGCAGCACTTCTTGTGGATATTGTGTGGGATTGTGCAATGATGTACCACGGGTAAAACCGGCGCAACAGTTGAAGTTTAAGTGTTGAGTGACATTGTAAAAATGATATACTCCGGAGGAAAGAAATTATGCAGGAGCACAAGATATTTGTGACACGATCGTTTATGCCACCTTATGAAGAATACATAGAGGCAATCCGTCCGTTGTGGAATAGTCATTGGTTGACCAATATGGGAAAATATCATACCTTGTTGGAGAATAAATTGCGGGATTATTTGGACGTACCGGAATTTTCCTTAATGGTTAATGGGCATATGGCATTGGAGTTGACTATTCAGGCGTTTCATTTCCCCGAGGGTGCCGAGGTTATCACAACACCTTTTACTTTTATTTCAACAACACATGCTATAGTCCGAAATAGGTTGAAGCCGGTCTTCTGTGATGTCAAATGGTCCGATGGTACAATAGATGAGACAAAAATAGAAGATTTGATTACGGAAAAGACAGTGGCGATTGTTCCAGTTCATGTGTATGGAAATCTCTGCAATGTGGAGAAAATACAGGACATTGCAGATAAATACGGATTAAAGGTAATTTATGATGCTGCTCATGCTTTTGGCGTGCGTTACCTTGGGAAGGGCGTTGGATGTTATGGAGATGCTTCCGTATTCAGTTTTCATGCCACAAAAGTTTTTCACACAATTGAAGGTGGAGGAGTGGCTTTTGCGGATCACAAGTTGTACGAAAGACTTTATAACCTTAAAAATTTTGGAATTCGTGGAGAGGAAATTGTCTGTGAAGTGGGTGCCAACGCGAAATTGAATGAATTTTCGGCTATCATGGGACTTTGTAATTTGAGGCATATAGAGGAGAATATTCAAAATCGAAAAATTAGATATGAAGCCTATTGTCGAGGGTTAAAGGAAATTGAAGGAATTCGATTACTGGTGGAACCGGAGGAGAAGACCAGAAACTATGCGTATTTACCGATTGTAGTCGAAGAAGGATCTAAAAAGAGTAGGGATGAAATTTATGAGTGGCTTAAGATAAATGATATTTACACGAGGAAATATTTTTATCCACTCACATCAGATCAGGCTTGCTTTAAAAATAAGTATCGTACGGTTCTGTTAGAAACTGCAAGGGAATTGTCTCGGCGGGTGTTGGTTTTGCCTCTTTATGCAGAGTTGGAGATGGATGAAATAGATAAAATTATCAACCTGCTTGATCGGTAAGTATAGAGAGATAAGAAAAATGAGTTGCAAAAGTAGCAATAGGAAAAGGATACAAAACACATTGAAGGAAGAAAATTATATCCGATATCGTCGATTAAAGGCTTTTTTCAACCGAATATGTTTTTATATTTGCCGAATATTTCCGGTAAAACGAAATCTGATCAGTATATGTACCTTCGAGGGGAAGGGAGGATTTGGTTGTAATCCCAAATACGTTGCAGAGGAACTTCACAGGCGTGAGCCAAGTCTTCAATTTGTCTGGTTCGTTAACGATCGGACCTGTAAATTTCCTGATTACATCCGAAGGGTTCCGAATACGCTTTGGAGTAGGGCATATTGGCTCTCTACATCAAAAATATGGATTGACAATTATCGAAAGCCATATGGAACCTGTAAACGGAAGGGGCAATATTACATCAATACTTGGCATGCAAATATTGGATTTAAAAGCATAGGATTATGGAGAGGGGATGCGTTTTCGCAAATGGCATATCTGGTCAGCAGGAATGATTCGGATATGATTGATGATGTGTTGATTGATTCTAAATTTTGTGAAGTAATGTTTCCTAAAGGGTTGGTATATGACGGAACATTTTTAAAGACGGGACAACCTCGGTGTGACATATTATATGGAGATAGGAAAATCTGGAGGCAGAAATTCCGACAAGAGAATCATATTCCAGAGCAGGCTAAAGTAGTTATGTTTGCCCCGACTTTCCGCGAAGGTGCAGAGAATGGAAAGCGAACGGTGTTTTCTGAAGTTTGGTCTCTTGATTTTAGCCGAATGCTGAAGAATCTTACAATACGATTTGGTGGGGAATGGTATCTTTGTGTTCGTGTGCATCCTCAACTGGCGGCCAGTGAACAGGAATACCAGAATCAAGAGTTGAAAGGAAGAGTTATTGATGTCAGTCGTCGGGATGATATGTATGAAATCCTGGCAGGAATGGATGTGTTTGTTACAGATTATTCGAGTGCGGCAATGGATGCCGGTTATAGTCATATGCCGGTGTTTATTTACGCAGATGATATTGATATATATATCAAGGAACGGGGGAGTATGTTGTGGAATCTATCCACGGACCCTAATATAGCGGTACAAAATAATCAACGGATTACACCGGAGATTATGGCGGAACTGCCCTATCCGATTGCGCAGAATAACGAGGAGCTGGAGAAAAGAATTCTTCATTTTGATGAGGTAAGGTATTTGGAACGTGCACAGAGATTTGAAAAGGCTGTGCAACTTGTGTTTGATGGAAGGGCGAGTGAACGCGTAGCAGATAGAATCCTGGAGAAAATACATGGCTAGGGAGAGAAAAAATATGAATGTGGCGGTGATCATAGCGGGTGGCGTGGGACGAAGAATGCAACAGGATATTCCCAAACAGTTTATTAATATCAATGATAAGCCGATTCTGCTCTACACACTGGAGGGGTTTCAAAAGCACCCACAGATTGATGAAATTGGAGTCGTCTGTATTGATGGATGGCATGATATTGTGTGGGCTTATGCGAGGCAATTTGGTGTAGATAAGTTGAAATGGATTGTTTCTGGTGGGGAAACAGTACAGGAATCTATTCGAAATGGTGTTTATCATTTGGAGGGAAAATTAAGTTCGGAGGACATCGTTATTATTCATGATGGAATCCGCCCTTTGGTGGAATCAGCGGTTTTGTCTGATGTAATAAGCAAGTGCATACAATACGGTAATGCCGTGACTTCTATGCCATATAATGAACAGATTTTTGTGATGGATGATGAATGGTCTACTATACAATATGTTCCTCGTGAAAGTTTGAGGAGAGTGGCGACGCCACAAGCGTATAAATTTGGTTTGTTGGATCAGAAATATCATGAGGCATTTGAGAAAAAGATCGGAATCTATGGTTCTTCTTATACTAATACGATGATGGTAGAGTTGGGAGAAAGATTGTATTTTGCCATGGGATCTGACAAAAACATTAAGTTGACTACCAAAGATGATCTGGAAATGTTCAGGGGATATTTAAGGGAAAACAGGGATCTTTAACATTGGGGATCTATCATGTGGCTGTGTGAGGGATAATAACTTGTCAGAAAACGGACAGAATGGAGACGAGGATGAAAATATACGAAAATGAAGAATATAGGGAAGATGTGAGGTATACGGCTTCCTTGAAGTTGCCATGGGAAAAATTGCAAGATGTTTCGGTTTTGATATCAGGTGCTAGCGGATTGCTGGGTAGTTTTTTAATTGATACCCTTATGGAACGCAATCAACGAGGGATGAATTGTACAATCTATGCTTTAGGTCGGAGTGAGAGATATGCCCGTGAACGGTTTGCAAATTACTGGGAAGACAGGCATTTTCATTATCTCTTACAAGACATCAATCAGCCTGTTGCTGGGGTGGTTTGTGATAAGGTGGATTATGTTCTTCACCTTGCGAGTAATACACATCCGGTAGCATATGCGCTGGATCCCATTGGGACGATTCACACAAATATTATAGGAACAGATCACATGTTACAGTTTGCAGAAACGCACCAGACGAAACGAGTAGCTTTTGCGTCATCCAATGAAATTTATGGAGAAAACAGGGGAGATGTAGAGTGTTTTTTGGAAGATTATTGTGGATATTTGGATTCTAATACTCTACGGGCTGGTTATCCGGAAAGTAAGCGTTGTGGAGAGGCTCTCTGTCAGGCTTATAGGAGACAAAAAAAACTAGATATTGTTATATCACGATTTACGCGCTCTTATGGACCGACAATGCAAATGAGCGATACTAAGGCAATAAGCCAGTTTATTCAAAGAGCTATTACTGGAAAAGATATTATATTAAAAAGTGCTGGTATGCAATATTATTCTTACACATATGTAAGCGATGCGGTGTCAGGCTTCCTTACCATACTATTGTGTGGGGAAAACGGACAAGCATATAATATTGCAGATTCCGCGTCGGATATCATGTTAAGAAATCTTGCTCAGATTATTGCAGAAATAACGGGAAGTCAGGTCATATTTGAGATACCTGATGAGTTGGAGAAAACAGGTTATAGCACAGCTACCAAGGCCAGATTAGATAGTACAAAACTTCAAAAGTTGGGTTGGACAGCAAGATATGACATAAGAGAAGGAGTGGAGAGAACCATCCGTATATTAAAAGAAAATGACAGATAAAAAAATATCTTCTTGAATATAGGAGAGGGGCGTTGCATCACTTTGAAAAAAGTATATTTGCCCCCTTTATGACATGTGATCGGGGACGATTTTTAAAGGGGACTACCATTCTGATCGCACAGGGGCAGTCCCCTTATCAGATCCTCACCAACCATCCGGAACTTGATATGTCTGTTAGGACTCTTTACAACTATCTGGATGAAGGGATCCTAACTGCCAGAAATATCGACCGGAAGCACAAGGTGAAATTCGAGCCCCGAAAATGCAACAGGTCACAGATCACACAGAGGTCTGTCTTTCAGGGAAGATTGTATTCGAACTTTCTATCCCTTGGCTTGGATCACTGGACAGAAATGGATACAGTCCATTCTTCCAATGATTCCCCAAAAATCCTTCTGACTTTTTTTCCTCAAATGTGAGAAACTCCCTGTTGCCTTTCTCATGAACCTCTGTACCCAAGGAGCTGTCCGCGTGGTCTTTGAACGCCTGGAAAAGAAACTGGGCACTTATGACTTCCTGTCCCTTTTTGGCACTCTGTTAACGGACAGGGGCACTGAGTTTGGGGATCCGGGCGCACTGGAAACAGGCATTAACGGGATAGAACGTTCCAGCATTTATTACTGCGATCCTATGCGCAGCGGACAGAAAGGCGGTGTGGAACAGGCACATACCATGCTCCGTATGGTTCTTCCCCAAGGGACAAGTTTTGAATTCCTGATCCAATGGGATGAGAACCTGATCGTCAGTCACATCAACTCCACTCTCGGGGAAAGCCTTGCCGGAGAAACGCCCTACGCCGCGGCTTTGAGAACATACGGAGAAAGTGTTTTAAAAGCACTTCAGCTTAGGCCGGTGGCTCCCGATGAAGTCAACCTGACGCCTAAGCTGATCAAATATAACCGTT
>CANRLX010000055.1 GCA_947631615.1 uncultured Acetatifactor sp. | reverse complement strand
AAAATTTGACAAAAAAATGAAGCCAATAAAGGCTTTGTAAGGTTTTTTATGTGGTTAAGCTGTCAAACTCCCGGGAGAGCAATCGGATAGCACGTGTTATGTTAAATTTGTAGATATCCCATAATTATACAGCATATTTTTTGTTGAAAATTTACATCTGTGAAGAAAAATATGCTATATTCATAGCAACAACTATACTCGACTATATAGATAGGGGAAAGGATGATGGTTTGACGATGCGTCAAGATTTTTTTTAAATTTCGTCCAATTTATGATTGCTAAGACTTCCATCTTATGATAATATTTCTTTAAGGGACACCGTGTTATAGGGTGGGTTGGCCTCTCATTCTTTATGAATGGAGGTGATGCCTATGGGAAATCATTTTGATTTCAAGGATATGCTGACCTTTGGCATATTCCTTCTGGCATTACTTACGTTTATTTTTGACTTTTGCAAGTAATGCTACATAGAAAAACCACCCCTAAACTTTGACCAGTAGCGGAGTGGTTTTTCTACTCTTTAAAACGGCCAACCCACCTTGTGGGCGGTTGTTCCCTTTATCATAAGTATAACCGTTCCGGCAGAAATGTCAAGCCATTTTCTCGCATTACAATACAAAACTTTTCAGTTCCTCGTCTTTCGTTCTTACCGCCAAAAGCTTTGAGGAAATCCATTACTTTCTGCATATTCCTTCTAGCATTACTTACATTTATTTTTAACTACTGTAAGTAAAGCTACATAGAAAAACCACCCCTAAACTTTGGCGAGTGATGGAGTGGTTTTTCTACTTCTCAATCAGCCAACCCACCTTGTGGGCGGTTGTTCCCTTTATCATAAGTATAACCGTTCCGGCGAAAATGTCAAGCTGTTTTTTGTTATACAATGTAAAACTTTTCGGTTCCTCGTTTTTCATTCTTACCCCCAAAAGTTTTGAGGAGATCCATTACTTTCTCTATCTCTATTTATACAATTTATGCACAGACAAATTAACAAGGAATTGACTTTTGATGATGCGTCAAGATTTTTTTTTAATTTCGTCCAATTTATGATTGCTAAGACTTCCATCTTATGATAATATTCCTTTAAGGGACACCGTGTTATAGGGTGGGTTGGCCTCTTATTCTTTATGAATGGAGGTGATGCCTATGCGAAATCATTTTGATTTCAAGGATATGCTGACCTTTGGCATATTCCTTCTAGCATTACTTACATTTATTTTTAACTACTGTAAGTAAAGCTACATAGAAAAACCACCCCTAAACTTTGACCAGTGATGGAGTGGTTTTTCTACGCTTTAATCGGCCAACCCACCTTGTGGGCGGTTGTTCCCTTTATCATAAGTATAACTGTTCCGGCAGAAATGTCAAGCCGTTTTTTCACCCGATCCCCAGCACTGCGGAAGCCACCTGGAAGTAAACGATCAGCGAAAGCGCGTCCACGATGGTGGTGATAAAGGGGCTCGCCATAACCGCCGGGTCAAAGCCCAGGCGCTTGGCGCCGATGGGCAGAAGGCACCCCACCAGCATTGCCAGCAGGACGGCGGCCACCAGAGTCAGGCACACCACGACGGACACCAGAAGCCCCACCCGATCGTACAGCATCAGCTTGGCAAAATTAGCGGTTGCCAGGGACAGACCGCACAGAACCGCCACGCGGATTTCCTTCCAGATGATCGCAGGCACGTTCCGGTATTCGATCTCTCCCAGGGACAGGCCGCGGATCACCGTCACGCTGGCCTGTCCGCCGGCGTTTCCTCCGGTGTCCATGAGCATGGGAATGAACGCGATCAGGGAGGAGTACACGCTCAGCGCGTCCTCGAAGGTGGTGATGATAGCGCCCGTGAAGGTGGCGGAGACCATCAATAAGAGCAGCCAGGGGATTCTCTTTTGATAGGTCTCCCAGACCGTCGTCCTCATATACGGCTTGTCGCTGGGCACGATAGCCGCCATCTTCTCCATGTCCTCTGTGGTCTCCTCCTGCATAATGTCCACCACGTCGTCCACGGTGACGATCCCCACCAGCCGGTTTTCGTTGTCCACCACGGGCATGGAGGTGAAGTCGTATTTCTGGAACTGCCTGGCCACTTCCTCCTGATCCATCAGGGTGTTTAAAGAAATGACGTTCTCGTGCATGATCTCGCCGATCACCTCGTCCCCCTGACTGAGTAAAAGATAACGCAGCGCCACGGTTCCCAGAAGCCTCCTCTGGGCATCCAGCACATAACAAATATTGATCGTCTCAGAGTCCACGCCGACCTTGCGGATACGCTCGATGGCCTGATCCACGGTGAGATTCTCCTTCAGATCCACATACTCCACCGTCATGATGCTGCCGGCGGAATCCTCCGGATAGCGGAGCAGATGATTGATGTCTCTGCGGGTCTCCGGATTTGCGTTGGCCAGCAGGCGCTTCACGATGTTGGCGGGCATCTCCTCCAATAGGTCGGTGGCGTCGTCCGCCATCAGATTGTCAATGATGCTTGCCGCCTCGCGCTCCGACAGGGAGGTAATGATCATCTGCTGGTTCTCCACATCCAGATAGGAAAACACGTCCGCCGCCAGATCCTTGGGCAGGATCCGGAAGCATTTCAGCAGATCCTCCTCCTGCATTTCCTCCAGCATCATTGCAATGTCCGCATCGTTAAGCTCTGCCAGATATTGCCGAAGCTTGGTATATTGCTTGCCGTTTAAAAGCTCCAAGAGCTCGTCCAGCGCCTTGATCTCTTCCATGGCAGGCCCCTCCTCGTTTTTATCTCTTCATTTTACCGCTCTGTCTATTTTTTGTCAATGTAGTAGAGCTCGCGCAAGGGCTCGATCTTCACCCGCCCGCTCGTGGCCTCCACCATCTCCTTGCAGAGTGTTTCCTCTGTTTTGACCGATACAGTCAATTTTAATCGGACATTTTCCCCGTAATCGCTCTCCGTGGGCTCGATCCCATTTTGTCCCAGCAGATACAGGATCTTCCCGATCCCGTTGTAATCCGTCTCCACCTCCAGCTCGCGCCCGTACCGCATCGTCCCCACGAGACAGGCTGCCAGCCCCTCCTTCACCGCCTGAGAGTAGGCCCGCACCAGCCCTCCGGTCCCGAGGAGCGTCCCCCCAAAATAGCGCGTGACCACCACCGCCACATTGCGGATCCCCTCTCCCAGAAGCACCTCCAGCATGGGCCTTCCCGCCGTGCCGCTGGGCTCTCCGTCATCGCTGCAGCGGGTCAGCTCCCCTCTGCTTCCGATCACAAATGCGGAGCAGTTGTGCGAGGCGTCCCAGTATTTCTTCTTCATCTCCTCCACAAAGGCGGCGGCCTGTTCCTCCGACTCGCAGCATCTCACCGTGGCGATAAAGCGTGATTTTTTCTCCGTGATCTCCCCCGTGCCGCCCCGAAGCAGCACGCGGTACTCTTCCACTTGATTGTCCATGATCTTCTCCTATCAAACAAATTTTAGCATAACTGCACCCAAATGTGAAACAATTATTAAAAATAGGAAATCCCACAAGAAAACCTTTCATTAGCTGACAGAATTTGGTATAATACTATCATCTATACTTATTTAAGACAGAAAGGCGAGCTTATGAATTATGGTAAGAAGGGGGTCCGCGAAAAACAGCGGGCTCTGAACTCTAAATCTTCCAAATGGGGAAGAAAAATTGCACTTACCTGCTTCAAAGTGATTCTGATAGCATTCGTCGGAATTGGGATATGCGGCGTATCGGCGGGCATCGGTGCCTTCAAGGGCATCCTCGCCTCCACCCCCCAGATCCGTCTGAGCGATGTGGTCGCCTCCGGACAAGCCACCATCGTATACGACAGAGAGGGCAACGAGATCGACCAGTATGTCAGCTCCAACTCCAACCGGATCGAGGTTTCCATGGACAAGATCCCCGTCCATCTGGGACAGGCGTTCGTCGCCATCGAGGACGAGCGCTTTTACCAGCACAACGGCATCGATATGAAGGGGATTATCCGTGCGGCCTATCAGTTTGTCAAATCAGGCTTCCAGGAGAAGCAGGGCGCCAGCACCATCACGCAGCAGCTCTTGAAAAATACGATTTTCACGGGCTGGACCGAGGAAAACGACAACATGATCAAGATGGTCAAGCGTAAGATCCAGGAGCAGTATCTGGCGCTTGAGATCACCAAACGCTTCACCAAGGATGAGGTTCTTCTGCGCTACATGAACGCCATCAACTTAGGACAGAATACGCTGGGCGTGGAAGCGGCATCCCAGCGCTACTTTGGAAAGTCCTGCAGCGAGCTGAATCTTTCCGAGTGCGCGGTCATCGCCTCCATCACCCAGAATCCCTCCAGGTACAATCCCCTCACCCATCCGGAAGACAATATGGGGCGGCGCAAGGAATGTCTGAACAAGATGCTGGAGTTAAATTTCATCACCAAGGAGGAATACGACGAGGCCATTGCGGACACGGAGGCCGTGTACCAGCGCATCGGCAATTACAACACGGATTTCCAGGCCAGCACCAGCATCACCGGCTCCTATTTCTCGGACGCCGTGTATGAGCAGGTAAAGGCCGACCTGATTGAGACCGGTTACTCCGACACGATGGCTGAGACGCTGATGAACGCGGGGGGACTGCGCATCGAATCCACTCTGGATCCCGAGATCCAGGGGATCATGGACGAGGAATTTGCCAATCCTGACAACTACAACCCCAACGTCACCTGGTATTTGAATTACGCGCTTACCATTACCGACGGAAGCGGCGACAATCACAATTACAGCAAAGAGAACATGATGACCTGGTTTAAGGACAACGGTTCTAGAAACTTCAATCTGATCTTCTCCTCCCAGGAGGACGCGGAGGCGGCGATCGTCACCTACCGCACCGCTATGCTGGAGGATCTCGGGATGGCCGCCGATTCGGACAGCTATTCGGAGACCGTCTCCATGACCCCGCAGCCCCAGGTGGCTATGGTCATTGAAGAACAGAGCACCGGATATGTGGTGGCTATGATAGGAGGACGCGGGGCCAAGGAGGGACGGCGTACCCTGAACCGCGCCACCAGCGCCAGCCGCTCCCCCGGCTCCACCTTTAAGATCCTGGCGTCCTATGCGCCTGCGCTGGACAGTGCGGGCATGACCCTGGCCACCGTCTACAACGACGCGCCCTTCAACTATGACACCGGTGTGCTCGTAAGGAACTGGTACGGAAACGAAACCGGCAAATATCGGGGCATCTGCACGATCCGTTACGCCATCGAGCAGTCCCTGAACGTCATTGCCGTAAAGAACCTGACCGTGATCACCCCCCAGCTTGGGTATGACTACCTGCTGAATTTTGGTTTCACCACATTGACCGACGGCGTGGTGATCAACAACCAATTCTACACGGATGTGCAGCAGCCGCTGGCTCTGGGCGGACTCACCTACGGGGTCTCCCCCTATGAGCTCACCGGCGCCTACGCAGCCATTGCCAACGACGGCGTCTATGTGGAGCCCAAGCTCTACACCCGGGTGCTGGATTCGGACGGCAACGTGATCCTGGACAATACCACACCCAGCTCCCACCGGGTGATCAAGGAGACCACCGCGTACCTTCTCACCAGCGCTATGGTGGACGTTGTGACCATCGGAACGGGCCGGAAGGCAAACTTTGGCGGCGGTATGGCGATAGCCGGAAAGACCGGCACCTCCACGGGCCCCGACGACGCCTGGTTTGTGGGATATACTCCGTATTACACCGCCGCCGTTTGGACAGGCTACGACAACAACGTGGATATGTCCACACGCGCCGCGAACGATGAGACATCCTGCTCCAAGCTCCTCTGGAGGGCGGTCATGGGACGCATCCATGAGAATCTCCCCGTAAAGGGCTTCACCGCTCCCACGGGCATCGTGCAGGTGGAGATCTGCACCAGCTCCGGCAAGCTTCCCACGGAGCTCTGCGCGGGCCATACCCGCACCGAGATCTTCGCTATGGGAACGGAGCCCACGGAATACTGCGATATCCACTATATGGGCGACATCTGTGCTTACGACGGACTGCCGGCAAGCCCTGACTGTCCTTTCAAATACTATGGCTCCGGCGAATATCCGCTGGTGGAGGATCCTTCGCTCTGGCCCGGCTCCACGGTGATCACGGTGGACGACTACGGCAATGTGGTCGACCAATCCATCCCCAACACCCAGAAACATTGTCAGCACGACGAAGCCTTCTTTGCGAATCCGGATTACGAGGCGATCCTGAACCAGCAGCAATGGGAACTGAACGGCGGTTCCTCCGGTGAGGAATAGACTGAGGAATAGACAAAAAAACGTGATAAAATCCCCCGCAAGCCCTGAAAGGCCCGCGGGGGACTTTTTACCGGTCGTCTTTGCTTCGGAATCCGGCAGGAGCCTACAGCCCCTTGATCTGACGGATCTTCTCCTCGAACTCCTCCACACCGCGCTTTGCGTTTTGGATCGCGCGGCACTGTTTTTCAAAGGGAGCCTCCGGCATATCACCGTACTGATCAAAATAGATCTTGCCGATCTCCAGATAATTCTTCCGGATAACCTCCTCGCAGGCGTTGATCTGGCTCTTTAAGTTGGCGATCTCCGCCAGCTCCTTCGCCTTCTCGGACGCCTCCTTGCCCTTGGCGGCGAGCGTGTCGCCCAGCTTCTCAATAAAATCCATCGAAACGCACTCCTTTCCTACCCAAATCCTTCTCTCTACAGTATATAGATTTCCGGCTGCCACCGCAAGTATTTCATTGTACTTTCCCGTTAAAATATGGTATACTGTAAAAAAGAGGTGATATTATGCAGCCATTATATACGACTGTGCAAGTGAACAACGAGATCGAGCTTTGTGAGGTGAACAATCCGGACTGCAAAAACCTGATCGAAAAGGCTCTCCTGAAGCGCCGCATCTCCTATTACATCCGTTGGCCCAAGCCCTCCCTTTTCGGCCGCAGGAAGGACAGCTGTGTCATCTGCGTCAACGACAACTCCCGGGAGGAGGCCGAGGAGCTGATCCGCGCGCTCTGCGACGAATCCGGCTACTCCGTCAAATTCCTTCTGAAAAAATCACAGAACAATTACCTGTGATCCCGCGGTTTTCTTTCAGGGGGTCAGGGTCACTTTCACGATCTCCCTCTCAAATCCTGCCCCCGTCACTACCTGTACCAGGTTCTCGGTAAGGTCATCCCTGTGATAAAAGTGAATATGACCGGCAAGCACCAGCGCCGTCCGGCCGTCCTCTCGCAAAACGGCATCCAGAAAGCGCTGTGTCGTCTCGTCGGGGCGGCAGGAATTGGGGCCCAGGAGCACTCTGGAGCGCCCGTCCTCCGTCTCGCCCCACACCTTCTTCGTCTCCTCCCAGAGAGAATCGTCCCCCGACGGCTCGACAGGCACGTGGGTCACCACGATCACCGGCTTCTCCCCTTCGCTTAGCTGCTCCATCTTTTCCGCCGCCTCCTCGCTGATCCGGTTGCACTGATCGTCCGTCACCAGCACAACGAACCGATCGTACTCCATCACCTGGAAGCCGTCACGGGTATCGCTGACGCCGCTCAGCCTGGGCAGATACTCCGCATAGGCCCGCTCCGTGTAGTATTCCCCGCCGTACTCAAAATCATGGTTCCCCATTCCGTACACCCAGGGAACGTCCAGGGCTTCCAGCTGCTCCTGCACCAGATCGATGGAGGCCCACATAGCGGAATCTACGATATCACCGCCCAGGATCAAAAGATCCGGCTGCTCCTCCTTCACATACGCCATCAGCTCCCGAAAGCTTTCGTCCGCGCCTGTCCCCCCGCTTTCCTCGCGAAAACCCTCGTATCTGGCCTTCGCCTTTTCCAGAAGCTCCGGATCCCTGTCGTCGCACAGGGAAATATGCGTGTCCGCCAGAAACAGGATCTCAAACTCCTCCTCCAGCTTTGGAATGACCACCGTCTCCTCGTGCACAACGACCCCCTGATCCGCGCCGCTCTCCCGCGAAAACGCGCATCCTGCCGCAGACACCGCCAGGATTCCGGTCAAAACCGCGCCTATCCCACGTTTCCACCTGCCCGCTTTCATCGTCTCCTCCTCTCAAAAAAAAGGGCCGCCAACGGCGACCCCTTTCTCTCTTATCCTTTTACCGCACCACCGGTCACGCCTTCCACATAGAATTTCTGCATGATCACAAACAGTGCAGAAATGGGAATGGACACCAGCACGCCGCCGGCACAGAACTGGGTGAAGTAGCTGTTGATCAGGCTCTTCTCCAGCATGTTGTACAGGCCGATCGCCACCGTCCACTGGGACGAGATTCCGGAGTTTAAGATCATCTTCGCATAGACGAAATCCATCCAGGGCACCAAAAAGGAGCTGATCACCGTATACACGATGATGGGCCGGCTCATGGGAAGCACCACCTTTATAAATGTGGTCGCCTCGCTGGCGCCGTCCAGATACGCCGCCTCGTGCAGGGAGGTGGGGATCGTGTCAAAGAAGCCCTTGGCGATCAGATACCCCAGACCGGCTCCCGCCGAATACACAATCACCAGTCCAACATGCGAGTTGGTCAGGTTGAATGTCTTCAGAATGAAATACACCGCGATCATGGACAGCACGCCGGGAAACAGATTGATGATCACCGCCAGGTTCATCAACGGCTTACGCATCGGGAAGCGCATACAGGAGGTCGCATACGCCACCATCAGCACAAACACCGTCGAGATCACACAGGTAAAGCAGGCGATAATAAACGTGTTCTTAAACCAGTTGGGAAACTGCGCCACACTGTCCGCGGAAAACAAAAGCCCTTTATACGCCTGAAGGCTCCACTCCTTCGGAAAGAAGCTGCTGGTATTCATACCCGTGTAAGCGCTAAAGGAGGTCGCCACCAGCCATACGATGGGCACCAGCCAAATAAATGCGAGAATCGCCAACACCAGATTGTTTCTGAGGATCCGTAAATATTTCTTCTTCATTATCGGTATGCCTCCTCTCTGTCACCCTTCAGGAATTTGTTAAACGCGATCAGGGTAAACACCGCGCAGATGATAAACACGATAATGCCGATGGCCGACGCCATCTTGTAGTTGTAATAGCTCTGCGTCAGATTAAACAGCCAGGTGATCAACAGATCCGTCTCCTTGGCCTGGGAGCTCGCCATCATCTGATCCGTGGTGACATAGACGTCCTGGGTCAGCAGGTAGATCACGTTAAAGTTGTTGATATTCTTCACAAAGTCTGTCACCAGCGCAGGCCCCGTCACAAAGAGCATATAGGGCATGGTGATGTGGAAGAAGGTCTGCCTGGGGGTGGCGCCGTCGATCCTGGCGCTCTCCAGCTGATCCACCGGAATATTCATCAGCACACCGGTGGCGATCAACATCTGATACGGCACGCCGATCCAGATATTGATGAGAATGATCATCACGTGTGCCCATCCCGGAGCGGACAAAAACGGAATGTAGCTGGTGCTGATCAGCCCGATGTCTCTCAGCCAGTCCGTCAGGCCCACCGAAGCGCATATGGTATTCATGATACCGTTGTTCGCAAAGAAGTTTCTCACCAGAAGCAGCGATACAAACTGAGGCACCGCAATGGTCACCACAAAGAGCGTCCTCCACAGCTTGGGAAACCTGGTGTACTTGCTGTTCACCAGTATGGACATGAGGATGCCGCCCAGATAGGTGGTGATGGTGGCGAACACTGCCCACACCAGCGTCCATATGAGGATCTTGCCGAACGCATAGCTGAAGGTGGAGGTCAGGCCGCTTCCTCCAAAGAGGTTTGCAAAGTTGCGGAATCCCACCCAGGTAAACAGGGCCGCCGGAGGCATATGATTCTGGTCATAATTGGTAAACGCCACCGCGATCAGGATAAACAGCGGGATCACCGTGAAAAACACCACGCCCAGCACAGGCAGCGTGAGCAGGGTGATATGGAATTTCTCGTTCACAAGGGATTTCAGATCATCCCGAAACGTGTTGATATGCTCGCCGGCCTCCGCCTTTTTCTGCAGCCGGTAGACGATCACGATATTGTAGAGCCAAACCACCAGCGCTACCGCCCACACGATAAAGCTGAACACGGAAAACAAAAGAATCAGGAAGGAGTTGTCATAGTCGTTAAACTCATTCTGCATGGTGACGATATTAAACACCGATTCCTGCTGCACGGTTCCCAGCGTGCCAAATTTAGACACGTACGGCACGGCAAATATCACGGAAAAGAGAATGACCGCCGCTTCCAACAGCGTCATCAAAATTCCTTTCACAAACTGCTTTCTCCGGATATAGCCCGCGCCCATCCAGATCAGGGATAATTTCACAAACAGATCGCCCTTTGCAACTCCTTCGCCAAACTCCCTGAAAAAGCCGCCTATGGCTCCAAAAAAGGCTTTCAGACCCTTCTCGCCTTTTTTCATCTTCTCCCCACTCCTTTCTCAAATATTTTTTCAGCAATGATGGAGAGGCGCCCATCCACTACGTTCTTCCCTCATAGCTTCAGGACGCCTCCATTCCCTTTAACAAAGCGATTTCTTTATTCCGTTGCCGCCGGCTGAGCAGCGCCGGCTACCAGCTCCTCAAGCGCTTTCTGAATGGCAGCCTCGTCGTCTCTTGCAAGAGCGCCCTGAGCGATCATGGTTCCGAAGGTAGCGCTGGGATCCCAATAGGTTCCGCCTACCGTCTGCACCACGCCAAACTCATTCTGCATATTCAGAGCCGCAAGTCCCTTGTTGGAGGAAACTGCATCGGATGCCGCAACGGCCGCGTTGGAGGGCCCGATCTTTCTCTGCTCAAAACGGATCGCCTGGTTCTCTTCGTTGGTGATCCAGTCTGCCAGAAGAGTCGCCCAGCCTACATTCTTGGACTGGGAGTTTACAGCCACCAGCTTAAAACCGCTTACGGAGCCCTGCTGCACCTGCTCGCCGTTCAGAGTGAAGGTGGGAAGCTTCGTTGCCGCATAGCCGTCGCCCCATACTTCCTCTGCCGCTGAGGAATCCCAGGTGCCGGAAACGATTGCGCAGAGGCTGCCGGAAGCGATCTGGTTTGCGGTGTCACCGTCTGCAATCGGCAAAAATGCCTTGTTGCCCGCGATATCCAGCATGGACTGTACCACCTGGACACCGGTGTAACCGTCTGCGGAGGTGCCTGCCCAGTCGAGAGCGGTGCTTCCGTCCTCGTTCAGCACGGAGGTAAAGCCTGCTCCATAGAAGAAGGAGGTGTTATACCAGCCAGAGGCCATAACAAAACCGACCTTCTTGCCTGCCGCGCCGGCAGCTTCCAGCATACTGTCCCAGCTCTTCACATCGTCCTCGGAGAGAACGTTGGAGTCATACAGCAGGAAATAGCCGTTGTCCGCAGTCATCGGGAACGCGTAGAGCGTACCGTCCTGGGACGCCGCATCCACGGAGAAATCTACGTTTGCTTTTTTCACATCCTCGACCGACTTGCCCGCGTAGGTCTGAAGGACCTGATCCATATTGCTGTCGATGGGCTGAAGGGCGTTCGCCTTCACCAGATCTACCAGCTGATCGCTGGCAAATGCGTAGACATCGGCAGCCGCGCCGATATCCACCAGCACGTCGTCCTTGGCATCCGCCTCGGACTCCACGCCAAGCTGAACGGTGATGTTGGCATACTGTGCATACTCTTCCACGAAGGAGTCTATCATGCTCTGAAGCATAGCCTGATCCTCCTCCGCCCCCCACATAACGAGGGATACATCCTGCTTCTCAGCGGGTGTGGAAGCCTGCGCCTGAGAAGTGCCGCTTGATGCCCCCCCGTCCTGTGCGTCCTGGCTGTCCGAGCCGCCGCAGGCCGCCAACGAGAAAGTCATCGCTGCCGCCATCATAAGTGCAACTAACTTTTTCATTTTTTTGATCCTCCTATTTCCCAGATGGTATGTCCTTTCCGATCCATCTGTCCTGTTAATAATATAACAATAATTCCTTCTGTTGTCAATTTCTAACTTCCTGTATTTTGAATTTTTGATCCCCTGACGAAACGCGCATGGGCCGCCTTTCCCCTTGCTTTTATCATAACAAAAAAGCCCGGATCCTATACATAAAACCAGGATTTGAGCTTTCATTCTAATTTTTATCTATTGTATTTTAAACAAAAATAGTATATACTTTTAACTGTAAAGGGTACTGCCTGTGAAGCAAGCGGTTAGCCCCGGTTTGATTGATAATAATACAAGATTATAACCGCATCAGATTGGAGCCTGGGCGGTTATTTTCGTTTGCCGATCTGATAGAACAAACCGGCGACTGCTGTAAGCATTATCACAAATTGTAAAATTTGATCTAAAGACATAACTGCAATCCCCTCCTTTACTTCAATATTTCTCACAGGGGAGATTATCTATGTAAACGGAGGGTATCAGTCCCTCCGAAAGAAGGACTAACCGCCTACCACTTTAGGCAGTACCCATAAAAGTATTATATTATATAGAAACTAAGTTGTCAAATTTTAGTATTTAATATAAATTTTAATAAACATATCAGCCAAAATATCTACTCAAATGTCTACCCTAATTCCAATAACAGGAAATATAAAATCCTCCTGTAATTTAACACACGGATAAGCGACAACTAACAATAACGCAAACAAAAAAGAAGCCCCATCCCCTACGTTTTCAAGGTTTTCAGGACTTCCCTGTCAGAGCTGCTGACGGGAGTCGGACCCGTGACCTCCGCATTACCAATGCGACGCTCTACCACTGAGCCACAGCAGCAATTTTCGGGGCGCTTACGCAACCACCGTGTTACATTCTATCATACCCCCCTGGGCTTGTCAACAAAAAAATCACAACATCTTCCGGATCTTTCCCTTCAGCCGGTGGAGCGCATTGTCCGTAGATTTCTCGTCGCGCCCCAGCACCCTGGCTATCTGGGAATAGCTCATTCCCGTCAGGTACAGATCCAGCACCTGCTTTTCAAAGGAGCTTAATTCCTGCTCGATCCGCTCCTCCAGATACCGCACCCTCTCCTTATCCAGAAAGAGCTCCTCCGGACTCTGACCCGCCTGGTCCGCCAGGACCTCCTGAAGATCTATCCTTCCGCTCTCCTCCAGGACCGCGTCGTCTCCGTAGAGGGACACATATGTATTTAACGGAATGTGCTTCTGACGTCGGGACGCCTGAACGGCAGTGTACATCTGGCGGCTGATACACAGGTCTGCAAAGGTGTGGAAGCTGGCATCTCTGCCGCAGTCGTAGTCCCGCACCGCCTTAAACAGGCCGATCATGCCCTCCTGGATCAGATCCTCGCTGTCGCCGCCCAGGATAAACATGGATTTTGCCTTGACCCGCACCAGATCCTTGTATTTGTCACAGATATAGTCCATGATCCGCATCTCGCCGTCCCGCAGGCGCAGGATCAGCTCCTCGTCCGTAAACAGACTGTAATCCGCAAGATTTTCCGGCATTCTCCATCTCCTCTATCCTCAGACGCCCGCTTTCCGCCACGGACCAGTCCTCTCATCCTCTCCGCTGTCTCACGATCTCGTAAGCGAGCACCCCCGCCGCCACGGAAGCGTTCAGCGAGTCAATGCTTCCCTTCATGGGAATGGAGGCGGTCATATCGCACCGCTCCTTCACCAGCCGTCCCACTCCCTCGCCCTCGTTTCCGATGACAAGCCCCACCGGTCCCCTCAGGTCCAGATCGTACAAAACGGTGCCTCCCATATCGGCGCAGACAAACCAGATTCCCTCTTTTTTCAGCTCCTCTATGGTCCTGGCCAGATTGGTCACCCTGGCCACCGGCGTGTAGTTTAAAGCCCCCGCGGAGGTCCGCGCCACGGCGGCCGTCAGGCCCACCGCCCGATTTTTGGGGATGATAACGCCGTGTGCTCCCGCCAGGTTGGCGGTCCTGATGATGGCGCCCAGATTGTGAGGATCCTCAATGTTGTCCAAAAGAAAGAGAAAGGGATCCTCCCCTTTCTTTCTTGCGGCCTGCAGGATATCCTCCACCTCCGCGTACTCGTACGCGGCCGCGCAGGCAATGACCCCCTGGTGCCTCCCCGTCTCGGAGAGCTGATCCAGCCGCTCCTTTGTCACAAATTTGATCGGCGTATCGTGTTTTTGGGCCTCCCGCCTGACGGTCATCAGCGGCCCGTCCTGGCAGCCGTCCAACAAAAAGACCTTATCGATGGGCTTTCCCGCGCGGAACGCCTCTATCACCGCATTTCTTCCCTCTATGGTAAATTCCCGATATCCCATTTCCCGCTCCTGTCCACTTGCTCTTTGCCGCGCCAGACCGGCAAAACACCCTGGGCGGCTCTTTCCTTCGTCGGCCGCCGTTCCCATCACACTTTCTGTCACAACTCCTGTTACAATTCCCGTTACAATTCCCGTCACAATTCCATGCCGGCCAGCTCGATCCCCCGACGGATCAAAAAAAGCATCCTCTCCGTCCGGTCCGTCAGATACAGATATCCCAGAAGCGCCTCATAGCCCGTGGCCTTCTTGTACTCGTTGTAACCGGCATTTTTGGCGGTGGTGTGGGGCTTTGCGTTCCGCCCCCGCTGATAGACCTCCCTCTCCTCCTCGGTCAGCTCCTCCAGGAGCGCCCCGATCATCCCCGCCTGGGCCGGAGCGCTCACGTACCGGATCGCCGTTTTGTGCAGATCGTTGTTGGAGCGGTTGCCCCTCTCCACGATCACGCTCCGGATCACCAAATCGTAGACGGCATCCCCGATGTAAGCCAGCGTCAGGGGCGAATAGGTCCGGATATCCTGCCCCCTGCAGCCAAAGACACCCCGAATCGCCTGCAGGATCCCTATGCTCTCTTCCATTTCACACCCTCGCGCGTATCCTCCAGGACGATCCCCTTCTCCAAAAGCTCCTTCCGGATCTCATCCGCTCTCGCAAAGTTTTTGGCCTTTCTGGCCGCCTGTCTCTCCTCGATCAGCGCCTCGATGTCATCGTCCAGGATCTCCTCCTTCCGCTCCACGATCAGTCCGCAGATATCGGACAGCGCCACGATCGAATCCTTCAACGCCCTCAGAAACGCCCGGCTGCTTCCCTCGCCCGCATGGGTGTTGGCAAATTTTACCAGCTCAAAGATCACGGAAAGGGCGTCCGCCGTGTTGAAATCGTCATCCATCGCCTCGTCAAAGCGGGCGGTGTACGTCTCCGCCTCCTTCACAAGAGCCTTCTCGGGCTCGGAGAGCTCCTCCGCACCGTTTCCTGCAAGCAGGAAGTTTAAATTCTCCACGCTGGTCACAATGCGCTCATAGCCGTTCTTTGCGGCCTCCATCAGGGAATCGCTGAAATTCAACTGGCTCCTGTAGTGCGCCGACAGCATAAAGAAGCGCAGAACCTGAAGGTCATATTTCTCGCCGATATCCCGCACCGTGAAAAAGTTCCCCGCCGACTTGGACATCTTGCGGTTGTCGATATTCAAAAAGGCGTTGTGCATCCAATACCTTGCGAAGGTCTTGCCGTTGGCCGCCTCCGACTGGGCGATCTCGTTCTCATGGTGGGGAAACACCAGATCCTCGCCGCCCGCATGGATGTCGATCTCATCCCCCAGATACTTCTTGCTCATAACAGAGCACTCGATATGCCATCCGGGACGCCCCTGGCACCAGCAGGAATCCCAGTAGGGCTCCCCGTCCTTTTTGGGCTTCCAGAGCACAAAGTCCAGCATGTCCTCCTTCTGGTCCTCGCCAGTCACCAGAAGAGAGCGGTTTCCGCCCCGCAGATCGTCCAGATTTTTGTGGGAGAGCTTGCCGTACTCCGGAAAGCTCCTGGTGCGGAAATACACGGTCCCGTCCGCAGCCACGTAGGCGTGTCCCCTGTCGATCAGCGTCTGGATCATCCCGAGCATACCGTCGATCTCCTGTGTGGCAAGCGGATGGGTGGTCGCAGGCCTCACGTTCATCGCCGCCATATCCTTCTTGCACTCCTCAATGTAGCGCCGGGAGATCACCTCCGCGTCCACGCCCTCCTCGATGGCTTTTTTGATGATCTTGTCATCCACGTCGGTGAAATTGGACACGTAGTTCACCTCATAGCCCTTGTGCTCCAGATAGCGGCGCACCGTGTCAAAGACGATCATCGGGCGGGCGTTGCCGATGTGGATCAGGTTGTAGACGGTGGGCCCGCACACATACATTCTCACCTTTCCGGGCTCAAGCGGCACGAAATCCTCTTTTTTTCTGCTCAGCGTATTGTAAAGTTTCAGGCTCATCTCTCTTTTCCTTTCTCATAATCCTTTAGCTGGCTGCGGAGGCGCTTCACCTCGTCCTCCAGCTCCAGCAGCCTGGTGGTCAGTGCGGAATCGGCCCTCTGCAGGCAGGTGATATCCTCCCTGACGGGATCCGGCAGATCGTCGTGGCTCAAGGTCTCCGCCGGAGACTGCCGGTTGAAGCGCTTCACCACGCGCCCCGGCACTCCCACCACCGTGGAGTCGGGCGGCACCTCTCTCAGAACCACGCTCCCCGCCCCAAGCTTGGCGTTGTCTCCGATCTTAAAGGATCCCAGCACCTTTGCGCCGGCGCTGATCATCACGTTGTTCCCCACAGTGGGGTGGCGCTTGCCGTGTTCCTTTCCCGTCCCCCCCAGCGTCACCCCCTGATACAGGGTGACATTGTCGCCGATCTCGGCGGTCTCCCCGATGACGACGCCGTATCCGTGGTCGATAAAAAGCCCTTTCCCAATGCGCGCACCGGGATGGATCTCGATCCCCGTCTTGCGTACTCCTCTCTGAGAGACGTACCGCGCCAGAAAATAATGCTTCCGCAAATAAAGCCTGTGGGCGATCCGGTAATGCAGCATCGCCCGAAAACTGGGGTACAGGAAAACCTCCAGATTGGAGTGGATCGCCGGATCTCTCTCCCTTATGATTTTAATTTCGTCTTTGATAAACCCCATGATCTGCTTCTCCATCCTGGTCCCCGAGGCGCACCGTAGACCCGCCTCCCACAAAAAAAGGATAAAGCCGTCCCCCAAGAGACGATTTTACCCGCGGTTCCACTCTTATTAAGGGCCTTTGCACTCATTTATCTTATATCAGAATATGCAAAAATTCCCGTTTTGTCAACCCTGTTCTTTTGCGGCCGGACAGCCTGCGCACCCCGCGCATCCCGTCTGCACCGGCTGCGCCGTCAGGTCAAAGGGACTGGTCAGCATACAGATGGCCTGGGAGGAGATCCCCTGCCCCGTTCCGGTGAAGCCGAGGCCCTCCTCCGTGGTGGCCTTCACACTCACCTGCCCCACCTCCAGAGCCAGGGCGCGGGCGATGTTTTCCCGCATGGTGTCAATGTGGGGACGCATCTTGGGCGCCTGGGCGATGATGGTGGCGTCGATGTTTTCGATCAGAAAACCCTCCTCCTCCAGAAGACCTCCTACCCTCTTTAACAGCTCCAGGGAGGAAATCCCCCTGTAAGCGGGATCCGTATCGGGAAAATGCTTTCCGATATCCCCCAGCGCGGCAGCCCCCAGCAGGGCGTCCATGATCGCGTGCAGCAGCACATCCGCGTCCGAGTGTCCCAGAAGCCCTCTCTCGTAAGGGATCTTCACCCCTCCCAGGATCAGGTCCCTACCCTCCGTCAGTCTGTGCACGTCATATCCCATTCCGATTCTCATGATTCCTTCCCTTCCTTTTCCCTCTCTGCGATCAGCGCACCTGGGTCTGGCCATCCTCGGGCCTGCAGGACAGAAACGTCCCCGCATCCTGATATTCATACACCACATAGGAGCCGTCCTCGTAGACCTTTCCGCCGGCCCTCAGTACCTCGGCGTCCGCGTACTCTTCCGCCTCCGACGCCGTGAGAAGCAAAAACACCTTCCCCTGGTGATAGCCCTCCTCATAGTATTCCATGGGGGTGGACCAGGTAAAAAACTGAAGCCCCTCGGGATCCAGAATGTTCGCCACCTCCACCCTGCCGTTAGTCAGCTCCGTTATGATGTTGGCGTTCCAGTAGGTCGCATAGCCAAAGGAGTACTCTTCCTCCAAAAACGCCGCCACATCCCGCTTGTCCGCGTTCTTGTCGGCGCCGATATAGGAGACTATGGTCTTGCCCGCGCCCAGGCAAAAGCAGCCTGCCAGGAGGGCCCCCGCCACAAGCTTGTCCCAGGCGGGCTCCTTCTGATCAAAGTAAAAGGCTGCCGCCGGCAGGACAAAGATCCAGACGGTCAGATAATATCTGGGCACCATGGTGCTGGTGGTAAACACGAACACGAACACATTCAAAGCCAGCGTCACCGCGAGAAACAGCGTCAGGAAAAAGCGGTTCCCCTCGCTTCCGCGAAAGGCCCTCACGCTGCAGTACGCCAGCACCGCGATCAGCACAAAGGCGCACAGGGTGACGATCCCCCTCAGAGAGATCACGCCCCTGTCGGGAATATAGCCAAACAGCATCAGCAGGCTCCCCAGCGTATTCTGCACCCGCTCCCACAGGACGCCCTGGTAGACCGCGATGAAGTTGGTGCCGTCGTAGGTCTGGAAGATATACCGTCTGCTGACCCACAGCACATTGATCCCATATCCCACAACGCCGCCCGCCGCGCCAAGCAGGGCGCAGTACAAAAAGCGCGCCCGCTCGCTCTTCCAGATGCGCTTCCAGTACGCCTTCGAGAGGCTGTTGACCCCGAACTCCCGACGGAACTGGCCGTATTCCTCCGACTTTAACAGATAGAGAAGGGCCGCGAGCACCAGCGGCGCCTGGAGCGCCAGCAGATACCGCACGCCGGAGACGCCGCACACAACGGCCAGGAGCACATAAAAAATGGAAAGCGCAAGCCTCCTGGCTCCGGAAAAGGGCTCTCCCTGGGCCAGCCGCAAAAACATGCCAAAGAAAAGAAAGCAAAGGATCACATGCCAGGGGTACGTGTTTCCCATCTCCATGTGAAGCATCATGGTCTCCGAAAAGGGCAAAAGCAGTAGGATGGCGGTAGACACCGTCCATACGCTCTTCACCCGAAACGGCTTCATCATATAGAAGTAGGCCGCGAGCATCAGCACGTAGGAGACCAGATTCGTGATCGTTCGTATCGTGTGCCAGTCGTCCGTGATCCGAAACAGGGGCCCCATCACCAGATGGGTATATAAAAAGCGAAATTCCGTAGAGTAATACCAGTCCGGAGAAGCAAAGAGATGCCCCTCCCTCGCAAGAAGCCTGGAGAAGATCATCTCCGCCGCCATATCCGAATCCAGCCAGTGATCCTGGCAAAACAGATTCAGGCAGACCAGCGTCAAAAACACCAGCCCCAGCAGCACATACGGCGCATATTTCAGGATCGTCCTTCTCATAGGCATCTGTCTCCTCTTTCCGAGCTTTCCTCTTATTCTCCGTCCATTTTCAGGAAATATCCGTGAGAGCTGTTTATCCTGCTGTCGGCGCCCCTGGATTTTTGGGCGCGGCCTGACCGCTCCCGATCGTTCCCCCGCTCTCTTCGCCTGTCATAGCCGCTCGGATCCGGCCTGCGGCGGCTTTCCCGCCCTCCCGGCTCTCTGCTGTCCCGCTTTCGGCCCGGCGTCCTGCTTCCTCCGCGGTCACCTCCGCCGCCTTCGCCACGCCTGCCCTGGCCTCTGCCTCTTTGGTCTCTTCCGCCGTACCGGCTGTCCCTTCGGCCGCGCCCGTCTCCTCTGCGGCCTGCGTCCCGCAAAAAGTCGTCCGACGCGATCTCCTCGCCCTTATCGCCCACCTGCAGCTTCAGCATAGCGGCGGCAAGCTCCATCACATCGCAGTCTTCCTCCTCCAGCTTCCGCTCCAAGAGCTGCTTCATCAGCTCTATGTCCTCGTGATCGCGCAGCTCCAGCGCCTGGCTCAGGTATTTATCCGCCTTGGCCTTCAGCACCTTGGACGCCGCCGGCAGCTTTTTCTCCTCCACCTTGGTGTGGCAGACCCTCTCGATCTCTCTCAGCTGGTAGATCTCCCTACCGCTGACAAAGGTGAAGGAACGCCCCTTCCTTCCGGCTCTGCCGGTCCTTCCGATGCGGTGCACATAGTACTCGATATCCTGCGGGATATCGTAGTTGATGACCGCCTCCACGTCGTCCACGTCAATGCCTCTGGCCGCCACATCCGTTGCGACCAGGATCTGCGTGCTGCCGTTTCTAAAACGCCCCATCGCCACGTCCCTCTGATTCTGGGACATATCTCCGTGAAGCCCCTCCGCCTGGTAGCCGTGGCGTTTCAGCATCTCCGCCACCTCGTCCACCTTATGCTTGGTATTGCAGAAAACCAGCGCCAGCTTGGGCTGATAATATTCCAACAGCCGGATACAGGCGGCATCCTTGTCCTTGCTCCTGATCCGGTAGTATCTCTGGGACACCAGGGGGATCGTCAGCTCCTTCGCCGCGATCCGGATCATTTTGGCATCCTTCTGGAACTGGTGCGTGATATCCAGGATGGGCTGGGGCATCGTCGCGGAAAAAAGCGCGGTCTGGTGCTCCACCGGTATCTGTCCGAGAATGGTCTCCATATCCTCCCGAAATCCCATGTTCAGCATCTCGTCCGCCTCGTCCAAAACTACCATGCGGATATGATCCAGCTTGATCGTGTGGCGGCGCATATGATCCATGACGCGC
>CANRLX010000054.1 GCA_947631615.1 uncultured Acetatifactor sp. | reverse complement strand
TCAAGAAAACAGGTCTAAGGTCATTTTCCTTTAAGGACAGTCTTTTTCATGTCAACTGACAATTCGTTTACTTCATCCAATTTTTGACAATCCATTGCCAGAGAAAAAAAACGTTGCTATAATAGAGTCAGCGCCAACGGAAGGATGGAGAGAACGTCATGATATTCAAATGTAAAAACTGTGGGGGAAATGTGGTCTACAGTCCGGAGCGCCACGCTATGTTCTGCCCGTTTTGCGAGAGCGAGAACAGCGAAAGCAGGCAGGACGGAGGGCAGTCCGACCTTTCCGTATGTCCCAACTGCGGCGGGCAGGTGCCGGTGGCGGAGCACACGTCCGCGACCCAGTGCCCCTACTGCGACAACTATCTGATCTTCGATGAGAGGGTGAAGGGGCAGTATGCCCCCGGGAAGATCATTCCCTTTCAGATGGGAAAGGAGAGCTGTAAAAACCTTCTCCGCGAAAAATTAAAAAAGCATATTTTTGCGCCCACGGATTTTCTGTCGGAGTCAAAGCTGAACGGGATCCAGGGGATCTATGTCCCCTACTGGTTCTACGATTACGACACCGACTGCGGTATGCAGGCGGAGGGCACGAGGGTGCGCACCTGGCGGTCGGGGGATCTGATGCACACGGAGACCTCCTACTATAACATTGTCCGGAATATGGAGGTCGGGTTTCGGGACATTCCCGTCGACGCCTCCGTTCAGATGCCGGACGATATCATGGATCTGGTAGAACCCTTCGGCTACGATCAGCTGGAGGAGTTTCAGGAGGAGTACCTGTCCGGATTTTATGCGGAAAAGTATAATATGACATCGGATCTGGTGGAGAGCCGCGCGGTGAAGAAACGGGACGATGATGTGGCGGAGATGTTCCGTCCCACCTACTCGGCGTACTCCAACGTGCGGATCCTGAACCAGAACGTGCAGGTGAAGAGCCGTGCGGCAAGCTATGGCCTGCTTCCCGTCTGGAGGTACGATTATCAATATAAGGATAAGCTCTATCCGTTTTATGTCAACGGACAGACGGGTAAGATCGTGGGCACGGCGCCCCTTTCCCGCGCGAAGGTGTGGGCCTATGCGGGGACCCTGTGGGCCTGCCTGACCCTGATCTTAGTATTTGCCAACAATATCCTGAGGTGGTTGTAAATGGACAGAGAGTGTAGGAGAGAAGCGAGAAGACAATTTTTTCATTATTTCCGGTTCTGGTTTCCTGTGGTGGGGGTGATGGCTGTGGTCTGCCTGGCTCTCGGCGCAGCGCGGGCCCTGATGCCCGGCGCGGTGCGGGGAAACCAGACGCCTGGAGCGGATAGGGTGTTTGACTACGCGGACGTTCTGACCTACAGCGAGGAGGACGCGCTGGAGGAGTATATCGCGCGCTGCGAGAATCGGTATCGCTTTGATATCGTGGTGGTGACGGTCAATGAGGATGTGGAGAGCCTGGGAAATTGGGAGCGCGTCATGGAGAGCTATGCGGACGATTTCTACGATGAGCGTGGGTTTGGCTATGACCGGATCCACGGGGATGGGATCCTGATTCTGGACAACTGGTATGAGGGGCAGGAGGGGACCCACCTTTCCACTGCCGGCAGAGCGGAGGCCTGGTTTACCTACGGGGATGTGGATCGGGTGCTGGATGCCGTTGAGGAGCGGGTGGAGTCCGACCCCTATGCCGCGTACAAGGCGGCGGTGGATGCGGCCTGTCGGGTCATGGGAAGTGAAAAGAGGACTTGGATCCCCTGGCCGTTGGTGATCCTCTTGCCCGTTCTGGCGGCGGTCGTCTTTGCGGCGGTCAATCTGCGCCAGGTGCCCGCCCAGGACACCACGGCTCCCACCGCTTATGTGGCGGGAGGGAAACCGACCCTGCGGGAGCAGAGGGATGATTTCATCCGAAAGAGTGTGGTCACCACAAGGATCGCCACGGACAGCCCAGGAGGCTCCGGACATTCCGGAGGATATGCCGGAAGCCATAGGAGCGCAGGCGGCGTAAGGCACGGAGGAGGCGGCCGCAGACGCTAGATTTCTACACAAAAAAAGAGCATCCACATGACGGTATGGATGCTCTTTTTGGTATCGCTATGGATGAGATCTTATGCCATCTGGTTGACAGCCTTGGTGATGCGGGAAACCTTTCTCGCAACGTTGTTCTTGTGATAGACACCCTTGGAACCGGCCATCTCGATCACCTTGATAGCAGAAGTGAGCTCGGTGCTTGCAGCAGCCTTGTCACCGGCCTCAACTGCGGCGAATACCTTCTTCATCGCGGTCTTTACGCCGGATCGGATCGCCTTGTTTTTGTCAGCCCTGTTGCGGCTCACTAAGATTCTTTTTTTTGCGGATTTGATGTTAGCCAAGTCGTACACCTCCATTTGTATACAATCAATTATTTTTTCTGAAAATGTTTCGCCTTAGCCAGACACGGGAGACTAATGCAAACATACTATTGTAGTTTAGTCAAATTTAGCCGGTTTGTCAATACATATTTTCGATTTTTCTACAAAAACTATAGTTCATATTATCTACTTGGGAAAGAGGCATAGGATGGGGAGTTTTCAGATCAGAACGGATCTGGCATTGGAGGCGAGGGAGAGCGTCAGCGATGCGGACGGTTCCATGCGCGGTGTCAGAGTGGAGGAATACTATAAGGAGGAAGAGGACATTCAGGTGACCAAGGTGATGATCGACACCAAAAACGCGGCGAAGGTCATGGGGAAGCCTGTGGGCATTTACGTGACTATGGAGGCGCCGGCGCTGGTGGAGCCGGATGAGGACTACCATCGGGAGATCTCGGACTGCCTGGCGGAGGAGCTTCTGCAGCTGATCCCCAACGCGGAGAAGGAGCAGTCCATCCTGGTGGTGGGGCTGGGAAACCGGGAGGTGACGGCGGACGCGCTGGGCCCCCAGGTGGTGGACAATCTGTTTATCACCCGGCATGTAGTCAAAAACTACGGAAAGGCCGCGTACAACTGCAGCCGGATGAACCTGGTCAGCAGCATTGAGCCGGGCGTTATGGCAAAGACCGGCATGGAGACGGCGGAGATCGTAAAGGGCGTGGTCTCGGAGACCAGTCCGGATGTGCTGATCGTCATCGACGCCCTGGCGGCGCGCAACACGAGACGGCTCAACCGGACGATCCAGATCACCAACACGGGTATTCAGCCGGGCTCCGGCGTGGGAAACCACCGGAACGCGCTGACCCAGGAGAGCCTGGGCGTTCCGGTCATCGCTATCGGGGTGCCCACGGTGGTGGATGCCGCCACCATTGTGGGGGACGCGCTGGACCAGCTGATCCGCGACAAAGCGTTCGACGGCCTGGAATATGTGGGAAAACAGAGTATGGCGATGGCGGAGCTCAACAATATGTATATGACGGGCAAGGATATCGACGCCGTGATCAAGCGGGTCAGCTTTACCGTCTCCGAGGGAATCAATATCGCTATGGAGAAGGCGATGGCGTAGTGCGGAAGAGTATGGAAGGGCAATCGTATGGAAGGGCGCGAAAGAGCGTGGAATAGCATGGAATAGAGGGCGGGCGCATATATATAGTCAGAAGACTGTGGGAAAGGGGTGCGTATCGCCGTAGACGGACAGCAGAAAACCAAAAAGAGAGGCCTGTGGATGCTTGCGGCGGCAGGCGCCCTGGCCGTCTGGATGCTTGCGGGCAGGACCTCCGCTCTCACGGAAACGAAGCTGAGAAGGGCCGTGGGGGAGGTGCTGGGGCAGGAGCTTGCGGATGCCGTCTATGAGCAGTTCCTTCCCTCGGCGGTGCTGCTGCAGGAAAGTCCTGCGCTCCTGCAGAGCCAGATCATCGAGATGATGCCCCTTTACGGCTATGCGCAGATTCTGGCGAACCCTCTGAGGGAGCCGGAGGAGGAGCCTGAGATCCTCTCGGAGGAAAGCTTTGGGGAGGTAGAGCCCGTGAAAGAGCCTTTGGAGGAGGCGCCCTTGGAGGCCGCAGAATCGTCCGAATCGCTGGAGGATCTGCTGCAGAAGGAGAATGAGGAGGCGCTTCGCGCCCTGGCGGAGCAGGAGAACGGATCTGCCGCAAGCTTCACCCCGCACACCGCCGTGCAAAACAGCATAGACCTGGAATCGCTCAGGGATTACGATACGCTGGTGCAGCGGTTCTACACAGTGGACGCAAACACTATGGCCAGCGGGGACCAGCTGGATGTTGACAGGCTCTTGTCCTACGATATGACGGTAGACAAGACCTCGGAGGGGCCGCAGATTTTGATTTACCACACACATTCTCAGGAGGCGTTTGCGGACTCTGTCCCGGGGGATGAGAGCACCTCCATCGTGGGCGTGGGGGATTATCTGGCACAGATCCTGACGGAGAGATACGGCTATCAGGTGCTGCACCACAAGGGTACATACGACGTGGAATCCAGGGACGACGCCTACTCGGCGGCGCTTCCCGAGATCGAGAGGGTGCTTCAGGAAAACCCCTCCATTCAGGTGGTGATCGATCTGCACAGGGACGAGATGCCGGAGGAGACCCGTCTGGTGACGGATCTGGACGGAGTCCCCACCGCCCGATTTATGTTTTTCAACGGGCTCAGCCGCACCAGGAGGACGGGGAGCATATCCTATCTGGTCAACGAGTACCAGGAGGAAAACCTGGCGTTCTCCTTCCAGATGCAGCTTGCGGCGGAAAGCCACTACCCGGGGCTGGCCCGCAAGATCTATCTGAAGGGATACCGCTATAACCTGCATTTGAAGCCCCAAAGCCTACTGATCGAGCTGGGGGCCCAGAACAATACGGTGGAGGAGGTCAAAAACGCCTGTGAGCCCATCGCTCACATTCTGGATATGGTATTGTCTGGACAACAGTGACAAATTCTGGTACACTAAAGGATATGTTATGGAATATACGGGAAGGCGGAAGGAAAGTATGGCATCCATCGACCAGAGCAAAATTCGCAACTTTTGTATTGTCGCCCATATAGATCACGGGAAATCCACGTTGGCGGACCGTATTATCGAGAGGACGGGACTTCTCACCAGCAGGGAGATGCAGGATCAGGTGCTCGACAATATGGAGCTGGAGAGAGAGAGGGGCATCACCATCAAGGCGCAGGCCGTTCGCACGGTCTACCGCGCCCAGGACGGGGAGGAGTATATCTTCAATCTGATCGACACGCCGGGGCACGTGGATTTCAACTATGAGGTCAGCCGTTCCCTTGCGGCCTGCGACGGCGCGATCCTGGTGGTGGACGCGGCGCAGGGGATCGAGGCCCAGACGCTGGCCAATGTCTATCTGGCGCTGGATCACGATCTGGACGTGTTTCCCGTGATCAATAAGATCGACCTGCCCAGCGCGCAGCCCCAGCAGGTGATCGACGAGATCGAGGATGTCATCGGCATCGAGGCCCAGGATGCGCCTCGCATATCGGCCAAAAACGGTATCGGGATCGACGAGGTGCTGGAGCAGATTATCCGGAAGATACCGGCGCCCAAGGGGGATCCCTCGGCTCCTTTAAAGGCACTGATCTTTGATTCCCTCTACGACTCCTACCGGGGGGTCATCATCTTCTGCAGGGTGATGGAGGGAACGGTGAGAAAGGGCACCAACATCCGCTTTATGGCCACCGGAGCGCAGCAGGAGGTGGTGGAGGTCGGCTACTTTGGAGCCGGTCAGTTCCTTCCCTGTGAGGAGCTCTCCGCCGGCATGGTGGGCTACATCACCGCCTCCATCAAAAACGTGAAGGACACGGCGGTGGGAGACACGGTGACGGATGCGGACAGGCCGTGCGCGGAACCGCTTCCCGGCTACAAAAAGGTACAGTCCATGGTCTACTGCGGACTCTATCCGGCGGACGGCGCCAAGTATCCCGACCTTCGGGACGCCCTCGAGAAGCTGCAGTTAAACGACGCCTCCCTAAACTACGAGCCGGAGACGTCCGTTGCGCTGGGGTTCGGCTTCCGCTGCGGCTTCCTGGGGCTTCTGCACCTGGAGATCATCCAGGAGCGCCTGGAGCGGGAGTACAATCTGGACCTGGTGACCACGGCGCCCGGCGTCGTGTATCGGATCCACAAGACGAGCGGGGAGGTGATCGAGCTGACCAATCCGTCCAACTTGCCGGATCCCTCGGAGATCGACTATATGGAGGAGCCCATCGTCAGCGCGGAAATCATGGTGACCTCGGAGTTTATCGGATCCATCATGGAGCTGTGCCAGGAGAGAAGGGGGCGCTATCTGGGGATGGAGTACATCGAGGGGACCCGTGCGCTGTTGAAGTACGAGCTTCCTCTGAACGAGATCATCTATGATTTTTTTGACGCGCTGAAATCCCGCTCCAGGGGTTACGCCTCCTTTGACTACGATATCAAGGGCTACGAGAGGTCGGAGCTGGTGAAGCTGGATATCCTGATAAACCGCGAGGAGGTGGATGCGCTGTCGTTTATCGTACACGCGGGATCCGCCTACGAGAGGGGCAGGAAGATGTGCGAGAAGCTGAAGGACGAGATTCCCAGGCACCTGTTTGAAATCCCCATCCAGGCGGCGGTGGGAGGCAAGATCATTGCCAGGGAGACCGTGAAGGCCATGCGCAAGGATGTGCTGGCAAAGTGCTACGGAGGCGACATCACCCGCAAGAAGAAGCTTCTGGAGAAGCAGAAGGAGGGAAAGAAGCGTATGCGCCAGATCGGCAGCGTGGAGATCCCTCAGAAAGCGTTTATGAGCGTGTTGAAGCTGGATGACCGAAAATAGCTGGATGACCGAAAATAGAGAAAAAGGCCGCCAATGTGCGGGACAGGTTACGGGATGGAAGAGAAACCTTTGGAGCTGTATTTTCATATTCCCTTCTGCGTGAAAAAGTGTCTGTACTGTGATTTCCTCTCAGCCCCCACAGAC
Source organism: uncultured Acetatifactor sp. (assembly GCA_947631615.1). Taxonomy (GTDB): domain Bacteria; phylum Bacillota; class Clostridia; order Lachnospirales; family Lachnospiraceae; genus Acetatifactor. The sequence continues at coordinate 13,683 of CANRLX010000054.1, read as the reverse complement.
CCGGGGACCAGGGAGGCATACCTGCGGGCACTGCTTTCGGAGGTGGAGGGGAGGGCGGACGAGTACCGAGGATATCGGGTCTCGTCCGTCTTTTTTGGGGGAGGTACGCCCTCTGTGGTGGAGGCGGCTTGGATCGGGAGGCTTCTCGACGCGGTGCGGGAGCGTTTTTTGGTGAGCGGGGATGTGGAGATCACCGTGGAGGTCAACCCGGGGACGGTGGATGCAAAGAGCCTGGGCGTCTACCGGAGGGCCGGAGTCAACCGTCTGAGCATCGGCCTGCAGTCCGCCCTCGACCGCGAGCTGGCGGCTCTCGGCAGGATCCATTCGTGGGGGCAGTTTTTGAGCACCTACGACGCGGCGGTGCAGGGGGGATTTGACAACATCAACGTGGATCTCATGAGCGCGCTCCCGGGACAGACCCTCGCAAGCTATGGGGAGACGCTGTCCAGGGTGCTCTCCCTGCACCCTCTGCCTGCGCACATTTCCGCCTACAGCCTGATCGTGGAGGAGGGGACGCCCTTTTTTGAGCGCCGCGCCAGGGGGGAGCTTTCTCTGCCGGACGAGGAGTGTGACCGTCGGATGTACGAGGAGACAGAAAGGCGGCTTTTGGAGGCGGGCTTTGCGCGCTATGAGATCTCCAACTACGCCAGGACGGGCTATGAGTGCCGGCACAACTGCGGGTACTGGCGGAGGGTGGACTATATCGGATTTGGGATCGGCGCGGCCTCCCTGTTTCAAAACGTCCGTTTTCACAACGGAAGAGACCTGGAAGGCTATCTGCGGGCGCCGTTGGACTGTAGGGAGGACGTGGAGGTGCTCACCGAGCGGGAACAGATGGAGGAGTTTCTCTTCCTGGGGCTTCGCATGACAAGGGGCGTCGGGGAGAGGGATTTTCTGGAGACCTTTGGGGTGCCGCTTGCGGAGGTCTACGGGCCGGTCATCCGCAGGAATCTGGCGGACGGGCTTCTGTGCTGGCACAGGGTCCCTCCCGGGGGAGAGCGGTATCTGGCCCTCACAAAGCGGGGGCTGGATCTGAGCAACTATGTGATGAGTCAGTTTCTCTTCGACTGACAGGCACTTGAGGAAAGGGATTTTCATAGAATAGTCTTGAGAGTAATCCACGGAGGCTGTTTTGAAGACCTTTCAAAAACCTTTGTCTCCGGAAGAGGAGACAGAGTATATTCGCCTTTTACGGGAGGGGAATGAGGAGGAGACCAGACTGGCAAAGGAGATTCTGATCGAGCGGAATCTGCGCCTGGTGGCCCACATTGCCAAAAAATACCAGAACGTGGATGAAGATATGGAGGATCTGATCTCCATAGGCTGTATCGGACTGATCAAGGCGGTGGATACCTTTGATGCCGGAAAGGGAAGGCTTGCGACCTATGCCTGCCGCTGTATAGACAATGAGCTTTTGATGTTTATCCGCAGCAAGAAAAAGACCTCCCGAGAGGTGTCCTACTTTGAGCCCATCGGGCAGGATAAGGAGGGAAACGAGATCCATCTGGTGGATGTGATCGAGCAGCAGCAGCCCGATATCGTGGAGGGGCTGGAGCACGAGAGAAACTGCAAAAGGCTCTTTGGGCTGCTGCAGAAATGTCTGACGGACAGGGAGCGAAAGATATTGATTCTGCGCTACGGCTTAAACGGGCACAAGGAGGCCACGCAGAGCGAGATCGGGGCGCTTTTGGGGATCTCCAGAAGCTATGTGTCGAGGATCGAAAAGAGGGCGCTGCAGAAGCTTCGCCAAAATTTCGGCATTTGACGCTCTTGTTATTTTCCCCCGGGGATAGTATAATGATTGACAAAGGTTTCTCCGGCGGCGGATGGGTATGCGGCTTGTCGGACGCCCTTCGGGGCGGACAGGGCGGGCCGTGTGCGGCCGGCGGAGGGATATGGGAAAGAGGAGCTTGGGATGCCTGTCAACGGAATGATGCAGGAAATTTTAAAGATGGCTGTGGAGGCGGATGCCAGCGATGTGCATCTGACGGTCGGGGCATCCCCGCGTATGCGTGTGCGGGGGAAGCTGATAGAGATGGAGCTTCCGAGGCTTCAGCCCACAGATACGCTGGATGTGCTGGTGAACATCATGGACGACAGCCAGAGGCAGCTCTTTGAGGAGCGGGGAGAGTACGATATGGCGCTGTCCGTCTCCGAGGAGATCCGCTGTCGGGTCAACGCGTACAAGCAGAGGGGGAATGTGTCCATCGCCTTTCGCCTAATCACGCCGAGGGTGCCGTCCTTGGAGAGCCTGGGCGCGCCGGAAGCGCTCCTTCGGCTTGCAAATCTGCGCCGGGGGCTGGTGCTGGTCACCGGTCCGGTGGGAAGCGGCAAGACCACCACCCTGGCGGCGATCGTGGATCAGATCAACCAGAGCAGGGAGGCGCATGTGATCACCCTGGAGAAGCCCATCGAGTATCTGCATATTCACGGGCGTTCCATTGTGGACCAGCGCGAGATCGGCCTGGATTCGCAAAGCTTTGGACAGGCTCTTCGCGCCGCCCTCAGGGAGGATCCGGATGTGATCATGGTGGGCGAGTTAAACGACAGCGAGACCGTCAGCGCTGCCCTTGACGCGGCGGAGGCAGGCTGCCTGATCTTTACGGCGGTGGCGTCCTTCGGAGCGGGCGGCGTGCTGGATTGTCTGCTGAACCGGTTCCCCGACGGCCAGCAGAGACAGATCCGCGGCAGGCTGGCGGGCGTGCTTCAGGCGGTGGTGGTGCAGAGAATGGTCTCCGGAGAGGACGGGAGCCGGAGGCTCTCCTACGAGGTGCTCGGCATCACGGATCGGGTCAGGGCATCCCTCCGGGGAGGCAGGCCCGGAGGCGGGACATCCTCCCAGACGGCGCCCGGGGCCGCTCCCGGGACTGTGTAAGGCGGTCGGATAAGGCGGCTTTCTCAGCCGCCCGAACCCTGATACAACCCTATCTGTTTCCTCTTTTTTCCTTTTCTTTTCTTTTTCTTCTGTTCTATCTTTTTTATTTTTTCTTTTATTCCTTTTATCCCTTTTATCCCTTTCTATCCTTTTATCTTTGTTATTTTTTCTATTTTTTGATTCTTTTCTCTTTTTCTACCTTTTTCTATTTTTTTCTATCTTTGGCTTCCGTGGAGCGTCTTCCACAGCATTTCATTTCGGGTGTTATTTTTTGTGAGCCTGCCAAGGCTGTGCTGCGCAAAGGCGAAGATTTAAAAACGACTGTTATTTTGTGGTGGAATGTGATTGGATGAAACTAAATGAGACTAAGTGAGATTGAATGAGGCTGGATGTGACTGAAGAAGATTGAATGAGATTGCATGAGGTTGTATGAGATTGGATGTGGCTGAATGAGATTGAACGTGACTGAATGAGATTGAACGTGACTGAACGAGATTGGACGTGGCTGAACGAGATTGGACGTGACTGAATGAGATTGAAGGAGGTGGTACGAGATTGTATGAGATTGTATGTAACTGTATGTAACGGAATGTGATTGGATGTAATTGGAGAGGAGAGTTGTCTATGTATTCTGAAATTTTATCTGGGGCTCTGGCTGGAGTCAGAGCCTGTCTCGTGGGCGTGGAGGTGGACATTGCGCCGGGGCTTCCGTGCTTTAACATGGTGGGATCCCTGGGAGGGGAGGTGAGAGAGTCCAGGGAGCGCGTCTGTGTGGCGCTGAAAAACGCGGGGCTTCCCGTTCCCTGTGCGCGCATCACCGTCAATCTCTCGCCGGCGGACGTGAGAAAGGAGGGAACTGCCTTTGACCTTTCCATTGCGGTGGGGGTCCTGCAGTCCATGGAGTACTTTGCGAAGGACGCCACAGAAGGGATCCTGTTTCTGGGGGAGCTGGGATTAAACGGCGAGATCCGGCGGGTGAAGGGGGTTCTTCCCATTGTGAGGGAGGCGGCGCGGGCGGGAGTCAGAGAGTGCGTCGTCCCCATGGAAAATGCCAGGGAGGGAGCGGTGATCCCGGGGATATGTGTGAGAGGCGCCCAAAACATCAAAGAGGTGCTTGCGTTTCTGCGGGAGGGCGGGGAGGATCGGCCGCTTTCCAGAGTCTGTGTGGATGTGGCGGAGCTTTTTGACAACACCGGAGAGCCCCGGGAGGATTTTTCTCAGGTAAACGGACAAAAGACTGCCAAGCGGGCGGCGGAGATCGCGGCGGCGGGATTTCACAATCTCCTGATGACCGGCCCTCCCGGATCCGGCAAATCCATGATCGCCAGGCGGATCCCGGGGATCCTGCCGCCCCTCACGCTGGAGGAGAGCCTGGAGGTGACGGCGGTGTACAGTGTGGCAGGCGGGCTGGGGGAGAGAGCGCTTTTGACACGCAGACCCTTTCAGAGCCCGCATCATGGGATCTCTCAGGCGGCCTTTCTGGGAGGCGGCTCTGTGCCAAAGCCCGGCGCCGTCTCTCTGGCGCATAGGGGCGTGCTGTTTCTGGACGAGCTTCCGGAATTTCCAAGGGGAATACTGGACGGGATGCGCCAGCCTCTGGAGGAGCACCTGGTGCACGTCTCGCGGGCGAACGGCAGCGTGACTTATCCGGCGGAATTTATGCTGGTGTGCGCTATGAATCCCTGTCCCTGCGGATATTATCCGGACGGCAACCGGTGCCGCTGTACACAGCCCCAGGTGAGACGGTATCTGGGGAGGGTGTCCGGCCCGATCCTGGACCGCATCGACCTGTGTGTGGAGCTGCGGCCGGTGGAGCTTGCGGGGATTCGGGCGGGGGAGAAGGGGGAGAGCAGCGCTCAGATCCGAAAGCGGGTTATGGCGGCGAGAGAGAGGCAGAGGGAGCGGTTTGAGGGAAGCGGATATCGGTTCAACGCGGATATCGCCGCTGACGACGTGGAGCGGTACTGTCCCCTGGGGGAGGCGGAGCGGGAATGTGCGGAGCGGCTCTACGACAGCCTGCGGCTGAGCGTCAGAGGATATCACCGTATGCTTCGGGTAGCCCGCACCATTGCGGACTTGGCGGGGGAGGAGAGGATCGCGGCGGAGCATCTCATGGAGGCGGCGGGCTACCGTCCGGCGCTGGATTACTGGATATGAGCGGAGTTTACAGGAAACCGTAAAAAAGGAGGAGAGAAGGCGATGAGAGGACAGGAGAACAAAGAAAACAAGGAGCGGGCGTTTGCTCTCTGGCTGTGCAGTCTGCCGGGGGTGGGGGACCGCACGGCAGAGAAGCTTTTGCAACATTTTGGCACATGGGAGAACGTGTATCGGGCGAAGGAGGAAGAGATAACGCCCTATCTGAGGAAGGGATCGCTGGAGGCGTTTCTGGAGAGTCGGGAGAAAACCTCGCCCATGGAGAGATACCGCGGGCTGCAGGAGAGGGGGATCGGTTTTGTGATCCGCTCGGACAAAGAATATCCGGACCGTCTGCGGGAGATACCGGATCCTCCCCAGGGGATTTTTTATCGGGGGCGACTTCCCGATAACCGCCGTCCGGCGGTGGCGGTCATCGGTGCCAGGGACTGCTCGGAGTACGGGAGATACGTGGCCTCGGAGCTCGGGCGGGAGCTGGGCAGAAGGGGGATCTCGGTCATCAGCGGGATGGCGAGAGGGATCGACGGGATCAGCCAGGAGAAGGCGCTTGAGACCGGAGGGGTCTCCTACGGCGTTTTGGGGTGCGGGGTGGATATCTGTTACCCCAGGCAGAACAGGCCCCTCTACGATAGACTTTTGCAGGAAGGAGGGCTTTTGTCCTCCTACGTTCCCGGAACGCCGCCACTGGCGCGGAATTTTCCGCCCCGCAATCGGATCGTGAGCGGGCTTGCGGACGCGCTGGTGGTTATAGAGGCCCGCGACCGAAGCGGAACGCTGATCACGGTGGATATGGCCCTGGAACAGGGGAAGGAGGTCTATGTAGTCCCGGGGCGGGTGACGGACCGGCTGAGCGACGGCTGTAACCGCCTGCTAAAGCAAGGGGCCGGAGTTTTCCTCTCGCCGGAGGAGTTTTTGAGAGAGCTTTCGGAGCTGACCGCAGGGAGATGGAAGACAGAGACAGCGGAGACAGAGGAGGCAGAGACAGCGGAGACAGAGACAGAAGGGTCGATGGAAGGTACAGAAAAAGAGCCGGAGGAAGGGACGGTGCGGTGCGGGCCGGATCCCCTTGCGCCGGAGCTTGTCCCCATATACAGGGCGCTGGATCTCTGCCCGCTCTCGGTGGAGCAGATCGGGGAGCGGGTGAAGGGCGGCCTGGACGAAAGAAAGCTCTCTCTGTATCTGATGCAGCTCTGTATGCTGAAGCGCGCCGTGCAGGTAAGCCCCGGCCATTTTCGGCGTGTCAGTCCGTAGGGGGCGCAGGGACGGCGACTCCCGAGCCCCCGTTGGGGGAGAGAAGCGAAAGCGCTGCGTCCGCCAGAAAGAGCAGGACTAAGAGCGCAAGGAGGGCCCGTCTGGGTCTTGCGGGCAGACGCTCCCAGCAGGAGAGCAGGAAGGGAGCCGCCGAGCAGACAAAGACGGAGCCTGCCAGCGCAAAGCCCAGGACGGAGTAGACGCAGACGTAGCCCCCGATGTGCAAAAACTCTCCCGTGTAATCCCAGTACCGGAGACAGAAGAGCTTATGGAGCAGCCTGCCGGTGAAAAGCTCTACTCCGGCGCCGATGACGGCGGAGAGAAAAAAGCAGCGCAGGGGCTGTTTTCTGTGAGGGTAGAGCAAAAGGAAGATGAGCACGGCTCCCGTGCCGTATACGGGGAGCCAGGGCCCGTGAAAAAAGCCGCGGTTACACCACTGTCCCTCTGCCACCCGGCCAAGGAGAACCTCCCAGAGGTAGCCGGATATGGATGCCACAAAAAAGAGAAAGATACAGTTTTCTGGCCGAAGTGCCGAATTGTGATGTCCCATACCCATCAGTATGTCTCGGGCGGAGGAGAAATATTCCGCCGCAAAGTTTTGCGCAGGAGCGAAAAAGGTTTCTTTTCATGCCGTTTGCGTTTTTTTCAAAAGACGGCTATAATATTGGTAAAAAATAAAAAATATGTCATATGCGCAGGGAGGGACAATGATGATAGGCTTTGTAATATGGAGTTTGGTAAGCGCTATCCTTTTAGGGATTGGCATTTCGGCCTGGAAATCTAAAAAGCCTGTTGGTTTTTTCACGGGAGTAAAGCCGCCTGAAGTGAAAGATATCAGCAAATATAACCGTTCCGTTGCGGTGCTTTGGTTTGTCTATGCCATACTTATAGAGATATGTGGAATACCGTTACTGTTTCTTGAGCATAATTCAGCCGGATTTATACCGGTCATTATCGGTGTCGCAGCGATCACGATCGCTATGGAGATCGTGTATTTACAGATAGAGAAAACATACAAGAAACTCTAAATGATGTGAAAAAGGTGGGGAAAGCTCTGTGGCAGGATAAGTATACAGAGCTTTCTTTTATAGGATGATTTTACCGATCATCGTAAATATATTTAGGAAATTCTTAATGAAATTTTATGCAGTTCTTTGAGATTCCCAAGACAAAAGCAAGTATACTCTATAAGGGAAACTACAGTTTGAGAGAGGAATAGGTATCTATGTGTGAAAAAATATTAGTGGTTGATGATGAACGGGATATTGCGGATCTGATTGAGATTTATCTGAAAAATGAGAACTATACAATCTATAAGTTTTATTCTGCAAAAGAGGCATTGGAATGTATTGAGAACAAGGAAATGGATCTTGCCATTCTCGACATCATGCTTCCGGATATCAATGGTTTTTCTATTTGTCAAAAAATTCGTGAAAAATATACATATCCGATCATCATGCTGACCGCAAAGGATGGGGAAACCGATAAGATCACAGGTCTGACTTTGGGAGCGGATGATTATGTGACAAAACCATTCCGTCCGCTTGAACTTGTTGCCAGGGTAAAGGCGCAGTTAAGAAGATACAATAAATATACTCCGATGTCAAAACCGGGTGCACAGAATGTGCAAGGCGCGGTTTTAACGTATAAGAAGCTGTCACTCAATACGCAGACTTATGAATGTATGCTAAATGGGGAAGACATCTCTCTGACACCTACGGAATTTTCCATTTTACGGATTCTTTTGGAAAACCAAGGCGTTGTCGTAAGCCTTGAAAATTTGTTTCATTCGGTATGGAAAGATGAGTATTATAGTAGGAACAGCAGTACGATCACAGTGCATATACGCCATTTGAGAGAAAAATTGAAGGATATTTCGGAAAAGCCTCAATATATAAAAACAATATGGGGCGTGGGGTATAAAATCTGATGGGGGAGGTAAGTGAATTTGAGTGAACAGAATTTTTCGGTCAAAAAAAGACTGGAATGGCATTTTTTGTTTGTATTGCTCTCTTATACTGTACTTGGATGGATTGGGTTGATGCTGTTTCAGGTTGTTTTTTCGGATTTCAAAAATCCGGTTATGGAATGGCTGTACTGGCGGCTGGATGTGATCTATTTCTTTTATCTATGTATCGGCGGAGTCTGCATTTTTCGTTGTTATTGGAAGAAACCGTGGAGTTATCTCGATGAAGTGATTGCTGCCACACAAATGGTATATGAGCGGAACGATCATACGATTAAGCTGTCAGAGCCGCTTCGGGGAGTAGAACAGCAGATGAACCAGATTAAAATGTCGGTTCTGCTTAGTCAGAAAGCGGCAAAGGAAGCGGAGGACCGGAAGGATGAAATGGTTATGTATCTTGCACATGACATCCGCACACCTTTGACGGCAGTGATCGGTTATCTGAGCCTGCTTGAGGAAGCGCGTGATATGCCTGCAGAGCAAAAGGAAAAATATGTAGGGATCGCACTGGATAAGGCGGAACGCCTGGAAGCGCTGATCGACGAATTATTTGAGATCACAAGGTATCATACGGCATCCGTACAGATGAAGAGAACCTCCGTGGATCTGTATGCTCTTTTGTCACAGGTGGCAGAAGAATTTTATCCGGTTCTCTCGGCGAGGGGCAATCACGTCAATCTTGCGGTCGAGGAGAACCTGAAGGTTTCTGGCGATCCTGAAAAATTGGCCAGAGTGTTTAGTAATCTTATAAAAAATGCTGCGTCTTACAGTTATTCCGATACAGAGATCGGCATATCTGCAGAAAGAAAAGGGGAAAATGCAGAGATTGTCTTTAAAAATCACGGGCAGGTAATTGTGCCGGAGCAGTTGGCGGATATTTTTGGAAAATTCAGCCGTTTAGAGGAAGCCCGTCTGTCTGACACGGGTGGGGCAGGTCTGGGTCTTTCTATCGCAAAGGAGATCGTCAGCCTGCATGGTGGAGAGATCACAGCCCAAAGCTGTGATGACACCGTTACTTTTATTGTGATCCTGCCGGTTTCTTCTTAGGAAAATTTCTGCCGGATATTAGGAAATTCTTAAGGCTGTCCCAGCTTAAAATTTGAGATTGCAATGCTCCTGTCTGGTACAATCGTTACGAAACAGGGGCATTTACTTTTGAAAAAAGCGGAGGAGTGATGGAATGGAACTGAAAATGGAACATTTAAGCAAGCGGTTTAAAGACAAAAGAGCTGTTGATGACGTCAGCCTTACTCTTACGAAGGGGGTATGGGGACTGCTTGGAGCCAACGGAGCGGGGAAAACAACTCTCATGCGTATGATCGCGGATATTACGACACCGACGGGCGGAGCTGTTTTTTATGACGGGAAGGATATCCACAAGATGGGAGAAGCCTATCGGGAGCTGTTTGGCTATCTTCCGCAGGATTTCGGCTATTCCCGTGACTTCACAGTAAAAGATTATCTGGAATATGTGGCGGCACTGAAAGCCGTGCCGGTAAGGGAAACCACAAAGAAGATCGATCATCTGTTGGAAAACCTTACGCTTTCTGATGTAAAAGAGAAGAAGATAGCCAAATTGTCCGGCGGCATGAAGCGCCGTGTAGGTATTGCGCAGGCAATGCTGAATGATCCCAGGATTCTTGTGATGGACGAACCGACAGCAGGGCTTGATCCTGGAGAACGGGTACGGTTTAGAAATTTTATCTCGGAATTTTCACAGGATAGGATCGTATTGATCTCGACGCATATTGTTTCGGACATTGAGTATATCGCAACGAGAAATGCCATTATGAAAGCCGGAAGGATCACAGCTGTGGGCACAACGGAAGAACTTGTAAAAAAGATGGAAGGTAAGGTATGGACTTGCACCGTACCTGCCAGGGAGCTGGCCAGCTATGAAATGCGTCTGAGGATCATCAACCGGCGCAGCGAGGATGACGGGCAGGTATCTATCCGGTATTTATCGGAAACACCGGATATTTCCGGAGCAGCTGCCGCACAGCCACGGCTTGAGGATCTGTATCTTTGGTATTTTCCACAAGAGAATTTGAAAGAGGAGGGAAATTGATATGCGCTTATTCCGGCTGGAAGTAAAACGAATGATAAAGTTACGGCGCACCTTGGTCTTGCTTGCCGCTGCGCTTTTGATGTCCGTTGTAATGGCATATCTGCCGATCAGCTTTGAATCCATTAACTGCCCGGGAGAACATGGGGAAGTGATAGAATTGGACGGCTTGCCGGCAATCAGGTTTAAGAAAGATTACTATGAAAAAACTGCGGGCAATGTCACTCCGCAAAAGCTGGCGGAAGCGTTGCGGGCATACCAGTCCTGTGTAAAAGAATACGGTACGCCTGATGATGTTCCGTTGGACATTTATATTGAAAAGATTATGGCTGTCCGCCCTATGCTCAAGGGATTGACGGAAGCGTTTGCCGATCCCAAAACTGGCATTGGTGCAGACCTGATGGATATCGATCCGGATGAGGTGGAACAGCATTTTTATGAAAAATGTGCTTCTCATTTGGATGATATCATGAATCTTGAACAGAGTGAATATCCAACAGCCGGAGTGTTTGCGGCAGATAAGTATGCAGATGTCGCCAGGCCGTTTTATTTATATCCCGGCATGAGCAGAGATGCGTTTGATTACACAACCTTATATATTTTGGTTTTATCTATCCTTTGTGTTGCGATCGCTGCTCCGATTTTCGCCAATGAATATCAGACAGGCAGTGACAATATTTTGCGATGCACGAAATATGGGCGCGTAAAATTGGCAGTTATGCGGATCTTGGCTGCTTATGCTATCTTCACGGTGATCTTTCTTGTGGGGATGTCGGTGCATTTAGCAGTCCTTGACTTCGCATTTGGCACAGACTGTCTGAAAACATCTTTTCAAATGCTGTTTTCCGTTATCAATCTGCCTGACATGAATTTAGGGCAGCTCCAGATAGTCTTAGTATTTGCGGGACTTCTTTCGGTATATGCAACGATTAGTTTTACGTTGTTCTTATCTGCCAGATGCAAAGATTCCGTGACCGTGCTGCTGATCGCTGTCATAGAGCTGTTCCTGCCTATCTTTGTTTACCGTGCAATAGGAGGAGCCTCGTGGCTTGGGGCGGTTATGCCGTCTTCGGGTATTGGTATGCAGAATAATTTTTTGTATCAGCTTTACAATTTTAATTTTCTGCATATGGGAGGAACCAGTTTTTGGACGCCATATGTGATTGTGATTTCCGCCGTAATTGAGCTGCCGGTATTTCTATTCCTGGCGGTTTCCACTTATTGCAGACATTTCCTGTGACGCTGAAGGAAAAGCCGGAAAACAGCGGAGAAAATGGAAGCGGTAAATCAACGTTACTGGAGGCGCTTGCGGTGGCCCATGGGTTTAATCCGGAAGGCGGCACAAAGAATTATGTGATGGTCTGTATCTTTTGGATGAGCCGGAAGCAGCGTTATCACCGCAAAGACAGCCAATTTTGCTGGGGATCCCGAATGCAGAGATCTACAGCTTTGATAATGGGAATATACATTTATGCGAATACGAGGAGACAAAAAGCTATCAGGTTACAGAAATGTTTATAAATAACCGGCATACGCTGTTAAATAGGCTTTCGGCCGACATTTTTTAAGCTTTACAAAAATAGCATGGAAAGTGTGCTTGACATTCGTTCGGCGTTATGTTACCATGAACATATGGAAAGCGAACTTTCCATAAGGAAGGAGAGCTTTATGAAAAATCGCATAGAGGAATTGCGAAAAGAGCGAGGTATCAAGCAAGAGGTATTGGCTGCCGAGTTGGGGGTGTCGCGACAAACCATAGGTTCTTTGGAAAATGGAAGATATAACCCCTCTATTCTGTTGGCGTTCAAAATTGCGAAGTACTTTGGAAGGAGTATTGAAGAAATATTTATTTACGAGGAGGGCACAAAATGAAAGAAAAGAAACCTTTTGTGATCCAGTTTGTAATTGGTGTGATTCTGATCGGCGTCGGATTGCTGCTACAAGTTGACTACTACTCCGCTATGCTTTTTGCAATGGGCTGCGGGCTTGCTTTTAGCTCGATTGTCAATACCGTCCGTATTGTCTACTGGCAAAATCCAAAACGACAGGACGTGTACCAGAGAAAAAAGCAAGAAGCACATATTAACAGTATCGATGAACGAAAACAATATTTACGAATGAAAGCAGCTTACCAAATTATGACGGTTTTCCTAATTCTATTAGCATTTATACTTGCTTTATTTCGGGCGGAAGTATGGGTAATTGGAATGGTATTTTTGCTTTTTATATTCCAATGGGCAGTCGGAACTATCGTATATCGAATGATAGAAAAAAAAGAATGATATAAAAATCTTGTCCTGTATGATACTCAACCTGTGGTAGAGTCAGAGAAAATCAACTACCGGTTCGTGTTCATTTATGTTGATTTCAGATAGGATTAAACCGTGAAAGGAGGTGCCCGATATGGATCAAATCAAAATCGGAAAATTCATAGCCTCATGCAGAAAAGAACAGGGCTTCACCCAGTCGGCCCTTGCCGAGAAGCTCGGTATCAGTGACAGAGCCGTATCAAAATGGGAGACCGGAAGAAGTATGCCCGATTCCTCTATTATGTTAGAACTTTGCGAGATACTGGGGATCACAGTAAATGAGCTATTAAGCGGAGAGAAAATCGAAATGGAAAGTTTTGAAAAAAGGGCAGATGAAAATTTGATTGCTTTAAAAAAGAAAGAGGAAAATAACATGATAAAGAATGTTATTATTTCCATTCTTTTTTCAGCGGCGCTGTTGATCGGGATTGGGGTATGCCTTATTTGTAATATCGCAATATCCGGCAATTTAACATGGTCGCTCATTCCGGTCGGCTCTATGGTATTCGCATGGGTAATATTTTTTCCGAGTATCATTTGGGGGAAAAGAGGGATTCTCGTAAGCTTCCTATCATTCAGTGTTTTTATCGTTCCCTATTTGAGCTTACTGGGGAGTTTATTAAAAGTGAGAGAAATATTTTCCGTTGGTGCAGTGATTGCGGTGGCTTCTATCGCATTTTTGTGGATAATAGTTGCAGTGTTTAAGCGTATGGAAAGAAAGTTAGCAGCTTTAGGAACAACTTTTTTATTCATGATTCCATTTATGATCATTGTCAATGTAATACTATCAAAAATGATAGGGGGGCCTGTTCTTGATGTGTGGGATATGGTCGCTGTCCTTCTGCTGTTACTATTGGCATTTGTTTCCTTTCTTTGTGATTATGCTAAGAAAAAAGGATTGATGAAATCATAAGAATGATTTTGAGGAATCATTTGAGAGCCTGTTTGGCAGGACAATTTACCATCAGATAGGAAACAGACGCAGTTCTTGAGTTTCCGTACTTTGCAGTAAGAGGAATAAAAAACAGCAGTTGGGGATGTTCCGTTGTCATCATATGGAGAT
>CANRLX010000053.1 GCA_947631615.1 uncultured Acetatifactor sp. | reverse complement strand
GGCATCCGCAAAACACGGGCCAAGAACTTCAACATCTACTATCAGGTGGACGACGCCCGGAAGCGTGTCAACATCCTCGCCGTCTGCTACGCCCGCCGGGATCAGAAGAAGATAGTTGAAAACCTGTAAGACACTCTTCTTCCCGGTTTTACACGGCAGTCCTCGAAAATTGGTGCAGCCGTGTAAAATCTGCACGGGCAGGATATCAATCTCCAAATCTGACGTGCAAGGGCATAATGAGTACCCACAAGGGACTGGCAGTCCCTTGTGGGTATTTCTTTACAGGCTGGGGCCAATTGCCCCGGCCTGTTTCTTCTCACTCTGCTGATGTACATCTGGTAACGGGTTCAACAATGCCCGCTTACAGCAGAGAAACCACAGATGCCTTTCTATCTGCCTGCCGGAAAAGCAGATGTGGCATCACTTTACGCAGAGCATGCCGCCGTCGAAGTTCATGTTGCAGCCGGTGATGTGCACAGCTGCGGGGGAACTCAAATACACGCAGAACGCGCCCAGCTCGATTGGCTCACCAAAGCGGTGACAGGGCATTTCGTTTTTGATGAGATCACGCATGTACTGACTCAAATGTACCTCCAGGTCAGAGTGATGCGGGCCAGGCCGGATGGTGTTTACGCGAATACCGTAGTCACCCAGGACAATGGCTAAGTATCGGGAGAAGATATCCACACCAGCCTTGGCGGCATTGTAGGGCGCATCGTGGTGGTATTTGCAGCCGGAGACGCTGACGGCACCGATGGATGAGATATTGATGATTTCTCCGCCCAACCCGGCTTCAACCATTTTTGGGGCGATCTCGTGAATGACATAGGCCAGACCGTTCAGGTCTGCATCTACTACGCGCGTCCATTCCTTCAGGCCATCTTCGCTCAGCAGCGGCGTGGTAGTGGCTACGCCTGCGTTGTTCACCAATACGTCCAGATGGTCAAAGAACCCGAAGATTTTTTCCGTAGCCTGTTTGACGCTCTCCAAGCTGGAGATGTCACAGGCAAAACACTCATTGCGGCCGCCCAGATGAGCGATCTCCTCGCAGGCCTTCTTGCCACTTGCCTCGTTCCGGCACAGGATCACCACATTGGCGCCGCTCTCTGCAAAAGCCTGTACGATCCCTCGGCCGATGCCCCGGTTGCCGCCGGTGACAACCACGTTCTTTCCCTTTACGCTGAAGGCGTTCTCCATACTGGTAATTGGAGGTGTAAGGATATAATTGTCCTCGCTCATGATAATTTCCTTTCTCAAAAATCAATATACGGCGGGGTCTCCTCTGCCGTCAGTCCTCCGAGGGCCGCATGGGGCCACAAGTCTGACCGCCGTCCACATTCAGGATGGCGCCGGTACAGTAGGGACACTCATCCGTGGCGAAAAACAGTGCCGCATATGCTTGTTCAATGGCCTCACCGCCTCGCTTCATGGGCACAACAGCCAAAGATGCAATGGCGTGCTTGCTGCCGCGGATCATCTTCTCTGTGTACGTCATACCCGGAGCGATGGCATTGCAGCGAATATTGTAAGGAGCATACTCCATGGCGCAGGAGCGTGTCAACTGATTGACAGCACCCTTGCTGGCTGCATACATGCTGAAATTAGGGCTTCCATCCTGACCGGAGGCGGAGGAGACATTGATGATGGAACCGCCGCCCTGCTTCATCATGTACGGCAATACTAACTGGATCATGGTGAAATAACTCTTGACATTCAAATCAAAGGTTGGATAGAATTGCTTTTCAATATCCATATCCTGAATAGCGGCTGGTGTGCTATAGGCAGCATTGTTGACTAATACGTCTATCCGGCCATACAGCTCCACGGCCTTGTTTACGACATTCTTCATGTCCTCATATTTCGTGAAGTCGCCTTGGACATAAACGGCCTCAAGGCCCTGCGACCGGACTTTTTCCTCCAGCTCTGTGCCACGGTCGACACGCCGGCCGGAGAAGACTACGGACGCACCCTCCGTCGAAAACAGCTCGACCATAGCTGTGCCCATACCGGACGTACCGCCGCCAATAATGGCGACCTTCCCTTTCAGTCTGTCCGCCATAAATGATGACCTCCTTCATGGTGCCCATGGCTCAGTCGATGCCGTGGACGTATTTCTTTTCCAGTTCCTGATAATAGGTGTTGTTGACCAGCGCATTGTGATCCGCCAGTTTGCCGATCAAGTCTTTGTATTTCTGGGTGTTCCCTGCGTTTTTCAGCTCAGCCAGAATCATCTGCACCGTATGTATGACAGACAGGGTGCACACACCTGGATAGCAGACCATACTGAAGCCCATTTTTTGCAGCTCTTCTTTGGGCAGATATGGGGTTTTGCCGCCCTCGACCAAGTTGACCATGACGGGCGCCTTGACCTGCTCTCCGATCTGTTTCAGCTCATCCACCGTTCGGGGCGCGTCCACGATCACAAAGTCAGCGCCGGCAGAGGCATACGCGTTTACCCGCATGATAGCGTCATCAATGCCGTTGATGGAGGCTGCGTCGGTCCGAGCCAGGATGAGCATATCCTTTCTGGTCTTGGCAGCAAGCTCGATCTTCCGGCAGTGTTCAATGCAGGGGATGACCTCTTTGCCGTCCATGTGACCGCATTTTTTCGGCGAACTCTGGTCCTCCAACTGGACAGCTGCGCAACCACCAAGCTCGAACTCCATCACTGCGCGCCGCACGTTCAGGGCATTGCCGTAGCCATTATCAGCGTCAGCGATCACGGGGATGTCAACGCAGGATGAGATACGCTTGCCTGCTTCGGCCATCTCGGTAAGGGTCAGCAACCCAATATCGGGAAGCCCCTGCAGAGACGTAGCCACAGCGGCGCCGGAGATCAGTGCGACCTCAAACCCCGCCTGTTCCACCATTTTGGCCGTAAAACCGTCATAACAACCAACTGCCGTGGTGATGGTCTCGCTGGCTAGATATTGTTTCAGTATTTGGGCTTTGGAACTCATTTTTCTTCCAGCTCCCTCTTGGTAGATTCGATGATGCCGAGGGCCGTAACGGTCCTGCGGTCTCTGCTGAAATTTCCGCGGCCTTGGAGTTCCGGGGGCCATAATGCTTCCGGCACCCCAAGGCCATAAATCGTTTTGTACCTCGAATACGCTTGTAATGTTCGATCTGTGTCACTCCGGACAAACGCTTCTTCTCAGTTAGTCGAACAGGGAAGGCAACACGGTGATGATGCCGGGGAACGCCATCAGTACGATCATGACGCCGATACAGATCAGGATATAGATCAGCAGATGGATGTTCAGCAGATCCTTGGTCCTGATGCCAGGCTGCAGGGTCTTGGCAATGAACAGGCCCGTACCTACGGGAGGTGTGTTCAGGCCAATGCCAAGGTTCACGATCATTACCAGACCGAACACCAGCGGGTCCACGTCGTACATCCGAAGCACCGGCACAATAAAGGTACCGATCAGCATGATGGCCGGAGGCGTGTCCATGAGCATGCCAAGTACCAGCAGGATGAGAGTGATGAGCACCCAAAACTGGAACTTGTTGTGGGCCAGGCTGCTGACGAACAACTGGATATATTGGGCAGCGTTCTCACTGTTGATTACAAAGGAGAACACCGTGACCGCACACAGGATGATCATCATGATCCCGGTGCTGACCACGGAAGACCGGAGGATCTCAATGACCTTCTTAACGGTTAGCTGCTTGTATATCACGAAACCAACGAACAAGCCGTAGACACAGGCGATAATGGCTGCTTCAGTGGGAGTGCACAGGCCGGAATAGATGCCGCCCAGGATGATAACAGGCATGAAGATGGCCCAGATGGCGTCCTTGCCTGCCCGAGCCAGCGCCCGGAGAGAGAACTTATATCTGGTGCACATATCCTTGTGCTTCATACCCCAAAGCACGGCATACACGGACATGGAAACCGTCAGCAGAATGCCGGGCACGAAGCCGGAGGTAAACAGATCCGCGATGGACACGCCACAGGTCATGCCGTAAAGGACCATAGGAATGCTGGGCGGAATGATGATGCCCAGGAAGCCAGCTATGGTCACGGTGGCCAAGGCGAATTTCAGGGGGTAACCGTCCTCTAGCATCATGGGCAGCATAATGCCGCCGATGGCAGCAATAGTAGCCACCGCAGAGCCGGAGACCGCGCCAAAAAAGGCGCAGGCAAGGAATGTGCACACCGCCAGACTGCCCGGGAGCCAACCAACCAAGGCTTTGGCCAGGTCTACCAGCCGGCGAGCGATGCCCCCCTTATCCAACAGACCGCCGCAGATTATGAAAAACGGCACAGCCAAGAAGGAAAAGGAGTTGACGGAAGCAAACATTTTCGTGGTGACGACTTCCAGAGGCATGTTGGAAAATAGCGTCAGTGGAACCAGTGAACCGCCTAAAAACGCTGTGATCAGAGGTACGCCAATGAACATCATCCCGAAAACGAGAATGATACAACAAAGAATGACTTGCATTGATTGCTCCTCCTATGATCAGGTGGTTGTGAACTCGTCGTCACTATGGGTGAACAGCTTTTTCTTGGAAAAATAGTCGTCCCAGAATACCATAATGGCACGAACGGTTGTGTCCAACAGTGTCAAAGTCAGATAGCCATAAAGGACCCACATGGGATACCCCATGGCAGGGGAGACCTGGTTGTACTTGGAAGAGGAGATGGTGTATCTGAAAAACAGAATAGAAACAACGGTGAAAATCACGATAATAGAAGCATCCGCAATGGCATCAATGATTTTCTCGCCCTTCTTGCCCTTAAGCATCTCGGACAGAAAGGCCAGCTTCAGGTGTGCTCTCTCTCGTGTGACGATAGGCTGCGAGGAGAAGATTGAGATGATCATCAGCATCCGACAGGCTTCCTCTGTCCATCGCAGGGGGATCTTGAACAGCACGCGGTTCAAGATAGAAAACAGAAGGATCACACCGCAAAGAGAAATGCTTCCCACAGAAAGAAACGTCTCGATCTTCGACAGGACAGCGTCAAAGCTCCGGAGGAAACGTTCAAATAAATTGAATTCGCTTTTCATTTGCTCTGTAATATCCTTTCACAAAGGCGCCATGGGAAATGGGAATGATCCCATTTCCCATAGCTTGACGGTATCGAATCTCTAGGCCGCACTTACTCAGCGCTGGCCTGGATCTGGTCTATGACCTCCTGGGTAGTGATCCCCATATCGATCAGGGCGGGCCAAACCTCTTCCTGGTTTATACGTTCGACTTCAGCCAGCTCCTCCTCGGTGGAGTGGACCAGTTCGACGCCCTTCTCCTCCAGAAGTTTCAGGTTGCTCTCGTCGTGCTCCTCGGTACGTTTGAAACCGTCTTCCTCAGCCTCGGCAAAGGCTTCCATCAGGATCTGCTGGATGTCCTCGGGCAGGCTGTTGTAGTACTCAGCGTTGATATAGACCGGGCACAGGCCGATGCCCACGGACCAATCAGTGGTATAATAGTCCATGATATCGGCAATGCCGGTGGACAGGAACACGCCAGGGTTCAAGAAGCAGCCATCAATAGCGCCCAGCTGCAGGGATGTGGGGACCTCGCTGAAGGCCATGGGAACAGGGTTGCATCCCCATTTAGACAGGATGGCCATGGTGCTCTCGCTCTCGATGCAACGGATATCCAAGCCGTGCAGGTCCTCTATGCCGGCAACGGGGACGTCTACGGTGCCCATGTTCATGAAACCTGTGCAGGTATAGCCCAGCGTAATCAGGTTCTGGGCCTCAGTAGCGTCGGCCAGGCTCTGGCCCCAGTCACTGTGCAGGGCTTTCTGCAGGTGATCATAGTCCTTGAACAGGTTAGGCAAAGTGGTAACGGCGAACTCAGGGCAGAAATTCTCCACCACGCCCGCGGAGGTCAGGGTTATTTCCATCTGGCCGTGCTGCACCATCTCGGTGGTAGTCAGTTCGTCGCCCAGGATGGAGCCGGAGTATACAGTGATCTTCACGCGGCCATCGGATTTTTCCTCCGCCAGCTGTGCGAACAGATCCAGGGTCAGGTCCAAATCGTTGCCGTCGGCCTGGATAGAGGCGAGACGCATCTCATAAACCTCGTCATCCGCAGCGAACGCCGTGACGCTGAAGCTTCCCAACATGCACAGCACCAAGGTGAAAAGAACGGCCCTCTTCAGGAATACTCGAATCGTCATTTTGGTTTCCTCCTTAAAATAATAATTATATACCGATTGCGAAAGTGACGAAGTCTCGCAATCAAGGCATTGCCCACGATTCTCAAGGTTGGTCGTCGTATGGAAAAACCTTGTGCTGAAGAACCTCATAATTATGCCCAGGAATGATATAGTCACATGATTTTGCTAGTTTTTTGATACCTTGGTAATACTCCACGATATTTGTGTAGATCTTGCCGGCCAGCTTCGGTTCGTGTTCCCACTGCTCATAATCGGTGATGAAATCGCAAGTGAGAGCGGCCTTGCCCTTTTCAGTGTCTACGATCACACACATAGAGCCTGGGGTATGCCCTCCAACAAAAAGGCCATAAATACCATCTGCGATCTGTTCATCGCCATCCAGAAGCACCCATTTGGTACTGATAATCTTCTGCTTGTCGAAAGTCCACTCGTCTGTAGGGATTGGGGCCAGGGCATAGAAGTATTCAGCCCGTTGAACGTAGTGTTTGGCATTGGGAAACAAATCATTGTTGGACATGTGGTCCCAATGGAAATGGGAATTGATCACGATATTGATTTCCTCCCGGTCCACACCCAACGCCGCCAGCTTCGCCTCCAAGTGCTGCTCAGGTTCCTGGTAATAGGGCATGAACCGCTTCCCGTCCGCTGGGACACCGCCTGTATCCACCATTACTTTGTTTACTCCGTCGGTCAGGTAAAATGCCACGATAGGCATCTCCTTGCCGCCACGAATCAAGGTCCCCAGATGCAGAGGGTAGATCTTATAATTTGCCATATCAACCTCTCCTGTGCCGCCAGAACACCGTCACTCAGGAGATCAGGCTGATGAGATCGCCAATCTCATACTGCTCCAGATTCCGGACCATGTTTACGATCTTGTCACTGTGCTCCCTCGTCATGCGATCGATGTTGCATGTGCTGTCGTAGAACTTTTCCGTGATCTGCTCATAAGTGAGCACTGGAGGATGGGCATGAACACGATACTGAGTGCCGTCCTTCAGGGTGACAGTGACGATGGCGTGATAGTCCGCGAAATCTTTGTCGACCTGCTTGTCCAGTTCCTCATCAAGATAATGGTTCACCAACGGATACAGCTTCCGCATAGCGGGATCGTTCACGACTTCCTCTGTATGGTAACGCAGGCCCCAATCCTTGAAGTGCAGGACCAGCGCCACGCAGAAGTGGATACTGAACTTGGCCTCGTAAATATCCTTGGGATCAGGGAAGAACATTTTGAAGCTGCCGCCGGAGGTCATGCCCACATCGATCCGCTCCACATCCTCTTCCTTGAAGTCATGAGCCTTGACGATCTCCATCATGCCGCTCATGGGGGCATGAGTAGTACCGCAGGAGGGATGGGGCTTGATGCAGGTAGGGAATTCCTTCAGGTCCCAGCGCTTGCCCAGTTCATCGATGTATTTCCACTGGGGATTCGTACTGAAGACATCCATATAGCCCTCTTTGCCCTCAAAAGCGTCCACATGGGACGTGAAGCCCAAGCTGGCCAGCAGTGCGCTGCGTACGCCGCCCTCAATGGAACGGCCCACATGGAAGGGCTTTGCGTGGACACCTACATTGCGCTTCAAGCCGCTGAATGTGGAGCAAGCCAAACCCCAGGCCATCAGCATCTGGTCTTTGTCCAGCTTCAGAAGCTTACCGGCAACGGCCACAGCACTCACAGTGGTCCAAATACCCGTGGCGTGGAACCCTTTGTACCAGGGCTCGGTCGTCATTGCCTGGTTGACCTTCGTGTATACTTCAATACCCACTACGAATGCAGTGATGATCTCCTTCCCGGTGGCGCCAACCATCTCAGCCATGGGCAGCAACGCAGGCACAACACCCACACTGGGGTGGGACAGCAGGAAGTGGTCATTGTAGTCGATGGCATCCATCAGAATGCCGTTGGCGAAGGAGGCGTTCATGACATCGGTCTTCATGTTCGCGCCTACCACCGTAGCCTCGGGCCTGCCGCCGCCATACTCGCGTATAAAGTCTTTGAGGACTCTACCAATGGATTCCACGCCGCCGCTATAGGCAACACCGATACAATCCAGGATACGGCCCTTGGCGTTTTCGATGACCTCGGGTGGGATATCTTCGTACTTTGTGTCGCAGATGAAGTCGATAACGGTCTTTGTGTAGTGTTGTGCCTCTCGGTATTTGCCCATGATAGTTCCTCCTAAAAACTAAAATTGAAAACAAATTGAGGAGAGAGCCGCCGTACAGACATCACACATGAATATCTGTTTCTTTGTACTGCGCCTCAATGCTCCGCCATTCCTTCATCCCCATGGTGACGAACAGGTCCAGACTGGTGTTAAGGCCGCCAGGGATAGCGTCATATGCGGTCCCATTTTTCAGGACACTGTCACAGATCTGTCGAAGCAGCACACTGGCTCCATAGGGAAGAACGTCGGGGAAGATCACGATCTTGTATCCCATCTGCTCCAACTCAGAGGCCGTCAGGCGCGGTGTCTTTCCCCCAAGCACCTGGTTCGCCATAAGCATCACAGAACTGCCCAGCTCTCGGCCGACCCGCTCCACTTCATCAACTGTAGTGAGTGCTTCCACGAAGATGATATCTGCACCGGCATCCAGGTAGCGTTTAGCCCGATCCAGTGTCTCCTCCATGCTGGACACCGCCCGTACGTCCGTCCGGGCCACGATCACAGTATCCTTGAAGAACTTCTCCCGTGAAGCCGCGCGGACTTTCTGAACAAATTCCTCCACACCAACTACTTGCTTCCCGGACAGGTGGCCGCACCGTTTAGGAGCGACTTGGTCCTCGATCTGGATGGCGGCAATGCCGGCCGCCTCGAATTCGTGTACCGTGCGAATGACGTTGAGGGGGTTCCCAAAGCCTGTATCGGCATCACATACTACAGGAATCCCTGCTTGAATCGTAATTTTGCGCGCGTTTTCCGAAAAGTCGTTCATGGTGGCGAGGCCGATATCCGGCTCACCGATGGAACTGGCGGAAGCCCCCGCACCTGTGAGATACAACGCCTTGAACCCGGCCTGTTCGGCCACTCTGGCCGAAATGCCGTCAAAAACGCCCGGCATCATCACGATCCCTGGAGTTTCCAGAATTTGGCGCAATGCAGCGCCTGGATTGTTAATCATAGTATTGATCTCCATTCTGCCGCTTTTTGGTGGTGAACGGCACACCGAGAAACATAAAAGTCCGCTTCTGTAAGCCCGGCATTCAGCGGCGAATATATCCCTTTGCGGTCAGGACACCTTCGATGCCGCCAGCTTCCAGAATTTCGATCATTCCCTGAGAAAGCTTGTTGCCTTGCCGAAGCTCGCCCGTGCGGGTATTGAGTATTGTGCCGTTAGAGAAGTCGATCTCCGCGATATCTCCTTCCTGGAACATCTCTCGGATACCGGGGACTGTCATGGCCGGGAAGCCGTAACTAATGCAGTTGCGATAAAAAAGCCCATTGAAACTCTCCGCGGCCATGCCCGCCAGGCCTAAACGCTGCAGGATTTGCGCGCCTGGCCGGGAGGAGCCGGTACCGAAATTCTTCCCACCGATGAGGATATCTCCTTTTTGTACCTGAGAAGACCAACCGGGACGATTGTCGCTCATACACAAACGGCACTGCTCTTCCGGAGACACTCGAAATGCGGTGTGTGGAAAAATTAGATCGGTGTTGATCTCATCGCCAAAGATCCAAACCCTGCCTGTCTTTTTCATCTTTCTCCTCCCTTTGCCAGAAACACCGTCGGGTCCGTAATGTGGCCGGTCAAGGCAGATACGGCTGCGGTTGTCGGACCGCAGAGCATCACTTCGCTCTCGGGGGAACCCAAGCGGCCTTTGAAATTCCGTGTGGTGGTGGACAGGCAACGCTCACCAGGACCGATCAGTCCCATATGCCCGCCATAGCAGCAGCCGCATGTGGCGTTTGTGACCACACAGCCAGCCTCTACCATGGTTTCTACCAGTCCCTCCCGCACAGCTTGCAAATAGATCCTCTGGGAAGCAGGAGTGACGATGAACCGAACGCCAGGCGCCACATGACGGCCACGAACTATGTCGGCTACGATACGCAGGTCCTCGACACGCCCGTTAGAACAGGAGCCCACTACTACCTGGTCGACCGGCGTTCCTTCTACCTCGTTGACCGGAACGCAGTTGTTCGGGATAAAATGTGGTTTGGCCACATAGGGACGAAGGGAGGATAAGTCTATATCCCGAATGATGGCATACTCTGCATCTGGATCTGGGTCAACGGCGTGTATCTCCTTATCGCCCCGCGCTTTTAAGAATTCCCTCAAGCGCTTGTCACAGGGGAAGACAGCGAATTCCGCGTTGATCTCCGCACACATCGTGGCAATGCTCTGCCGCTGGGGGATGGTGAGGCCCTCCACACCATCCCCGCCGAATTCGACAGAATGACCGGTGGCATCCCCATAGGTGCCGGCGATATAAAGGAAGATGTCCTTGCCGGTGCAACCCTCGGGAAGATGTCCGTGCAGGCGGTAGAGGATGGTTGGCGCCACCTGATACCAAGTCTCTCCGGTACAGAACAGATATGTCACCTCCGCTGGGCCAAACCCGCGGGCGGCACAGTTCATGGCGCCTGCTGCGCAGGTATGGGAGTCTGCCCCGGCGATGAGCCGGCCGGGAGCAGCATATCCACGCTCGACCAAGGCCTGATGGATTACTGCATGATCACCAACATCGATGAAGTTCGGAATGTTGTGTTTTTTGCGGAACTGGCGGGCATACACACCGCCCTTTGCATCGCGGGCCGTCGCTGCCGGTACAGAGTGGTCCAGCAGCACCACGCAGCGTTCCGGGTGATCTAGATGATCCACATCTTGGTAAAGATCCTGGCCGTCCACATTAAAGAACATGTCGTGGCACACGGACCAATCCACCTGGCAGGTAATTGTGTCTCCGGGCTTCACTTGGTCAAGCCCGGCATGCATAGCCAGGATTTTTTCGGTCATCGTCATTCCCATGATCAGTTCTCCTCAAAATAACGGTTGGGGACGTAGCAGTAGCCATCCATGATCCGCCGCGCTGTCCGGCCATAACACACCCGCTGGATCTTCGGTTGGCCGTTTTCTACTGAACACTCTGCAATCACATCCACTACGCCGCCGGGATGACCAATCCTGAACTCGGTCGGATGATGGTCTCCCATTACGCGATAAGGTATCGTTCCCGGTATCGACGCTGCTGCTCCTGTGCAGCAGGAGATGCTGCCAGGATAGGTCTTGTGGATACCGCCCCGGAACAGGACCCGGGACAGGAAGTCTGCATCGGAGGCTTTGATGGTCTCTCCAGTCAGGCGGTTCTTATAGTCAAACGGCTCGGATACGAATGCCACAAACGGTACAGCATCCCGCTCGTTATACGGTTTATCCAGCAGAGTGAACACTTCCTTGCGTACGCTCTCCAACAGCGCAAGGCCGGTCCCGCCGAAATCTTCATCTGCTGCCTCGTCACCCCGGAACCCAAGATCGGCTGCCCGCACGAAGAAGCAAGGATTGACCACATCGACCAGGGAGCCTTCAAGCTTGCCGAAGCCGGGAACGTCGATCACATCCGTCGCATGGCCAGTAGGCAGCAATCCCTTACCGTAAGAGTTCACCGTTCCGACCATGTCGATGTTCAGCTTCGCGCCGGTGCCTGGCACACCAGGGACCACATAATCACCGGTTATAATCGGCTGTCCATCACGGACGGGTACTTCAATAATGAAGATCTGATCCGTATTTTTGCTGTACACATGCACCTTTGTCACCGGCTCCACCGCCCGAACAAGGCCCTCTTCGATCGCAAAGGGACCCACTCCGGAGGAAATATTCCCGCACAGTCCGGAATAAGATATGTACGCAGTATCAATATCTACCTGGCCGAAGGTATAATCTACATCTGCTCCCGGGACACTGGGTGGGCCTACGATGGCCAGCTTGCTGGTCAACACCTCAGCGCCGCCCAGACCATCGATCTGACGGGGATCAGGGCTGCCGAAAATAGCCAGAATCACTTGATCCCGGATCTTGGGGTCCTGGGGAAGATCGTTCTCATGGAGAAAAACGCCTTTGCTCGTGCCCCCGCGATACAGCGTGGCTTTGACGGGCGTCACTTCTTTTCTGTTCATACTCAATTCTCCCTTAATAAAAACTGCAGGGCGCGGCAAGCACACTCTGCAGTTGTATTCATTCGATCAATGCAGGCAGTCGATCAGTTCGTTGAGATTATCCAGAGTCTCGATGCGGTCAACCAGTTCAATGATCCGCTCCGCCTTCACAGAGCCGATGGTATTGGCAGCGTTGTTGCGGAACTTCTCAACGACTTCTTCCTTGGTGGCAGGATACTCGGGATCTCCTTTGGGGTACTCAACCTCGCCCACGAACACCTGACCATCTTCCATGGTCACCGTGACACGAGCGGGATATTTCTCGGGATAGACAGCCTCGAACTCGTCATTGATCTCCCAGGTAATCAGATCACACAGATGGTTGAGCCGCTCGTCTTTGATCGCCTCATCGGTAAAGGACTCAGGCAGCACACGTCCCTTGACCAGGCCGCAGGCGATTTCATAAAACAGAGAAAACTGCGCATTCACGGTGTTGACCGGATGGCGTTTGATTTCAACAGGGTGGCAAAGCTTGGCATCGGTGAAACGATTGCACTCGGCGTGAATCGCTTTGACCTTCGTCCAGTCGAAGCCGGGGCGATTATGAATGTCAATGGCGCAGTCGCAGAAGTTGTTCGTAAAACGGCAGCAAGAGTGAAGTTTGATGGAGTTGTCAGCCATTTCCCATTTTTTCCCGAAGTTCTCGATAATCTTTTCAGGATAGGAAATACCGTTGGGAAGAACAGCGTCATAGCCGTTGGAACCGCCCTTGAAGGAAAACAGATTCAGGAACCCTTCCTTGCCCTCAAATACGGTGGGAGGCGCATAATAACCCTCTTTCCCCATGTAGGCCGCCAACACACCGTCCATAGCGGACTGTCCAGCATGGAAGCGCTTGGTCCAAGCGCCGCAGGAGTTGAATTCTCCGAGACCACCAGCCTCAGATCCAGCAACACCCAGTGCGTCCACATACTGCTGGGGCTCCAGGCCCATGATTTTGCAGGCAGCCGCCGCGGCACCAAAGACACCGCAAGTACCGGTCAGATGCCATCCTGCATAGTAGGAGGTTCCGGCAAAAGCCTCACCGGCGCGGATGGTGACGTCAGAGCCGATGATATAGGCCAGGAGTGCTTCCTCGCCACTCTTTCCGTATTTCTCAGCAAGTGCGAGCACGGCCGGAAGGACAGCAACAGAAGCGTGCTGCGTGCCTTCACGGTGGTCATCGTCATAATCCTGGCTATGACCCGTGCAGCCATTGATCAGAGCCGCCATCATAGCGTTGGTTTTCATGTCAGTTCCGTAGATCGTGCAGTCTCCGCCGTCAGCAAAATGTTTGACTGCCCGACGAATCGATTTAGCGTTCACGATCTGGCTACCGGACAGAATGCACCCCAGGCAGTCCAGCATAAAGATCTTTGCATTATCAATGGTGCGCTGATCAATGTCCTTTAGTGTCAGCTTGGCACTGATTTCGCCGATCTGTTGGGAAATGGTCTTTTCTGTACTCATGTTCGATCTCCTTTACAATTTGATTTTAGTCTTCGACGCCCATACGCTGGCTCCCCCAAAAAGGGGTGCGGCAGACGCCGCCGATGTGTAAGCGCTTTCATATTTGCATTGTAACACCGTTTTCACTAATTGTCAAGGCATACAAAAAATTTCTATAATTTTTCGGGAAAACCAAAAATTTACACACTTTCTAAAATTTTTTGTTGACAAACCTGCAAAAAGATATTAATAATAATTTGTAAGCGCTTTCAATTAACCGACTGGAAAGAGAGGTATTACCATGAGTGCCTATAAAATCACACCCCTGCATTTGGGAACCATCACCCGTCCTAAGAAAAACTTCTTACATGGCTATACAGGGAGTGAGGTAGAGGATTTCCCCATCATCGTTTACCATTTAGACGGAGAGCACAAGATTCTTGTCGATACCGGCGGGTGCGCCGTGGACTCTGAATACGGTCAGCGCTTTCAACCATACCGCCGCCCCAAAGATCAAGAATTGGATGCCGCCCTGGCCTCTATCGGCGTAAGACCTGAGCAGATCGAGTATGTTATCTTTACCCACCTGCATTGGGATCACGCTTCTTGTAACGAATTATTCCCGAACGCCCGTTTCATCTGTCAGCGGCGCGAGCTGGCAAGCTTGTACGAGCCTGACAACCCCAGCAGCAAGGGCGGCTACATTAAGGACTACGTAAAACAGTTCTCTTACGAGCTGGTGGACGGTGATCTGCAGTTATTCGACGGGATATCTGTGGTGTTGACCCCTGGTCACACCATCGGCAGTCAAAGCGTCATTGTTGATACCGACGACGGCCTTACGATCATCAGCGGTGATCTGATCACTCTGCAGGAGAGTTGGTATATGGACCCGCCCAGAAGCAGTGCTTTGTACTATAGCGAAGAGGCCCTCACAATGATGTATGAAAGCATCGACAAACTCCGCAAAATCTCGACCCGTCTGTTACCTGGTCATGATTGGCATGTGTTTGAGCCAGGAATGGGGCTTCGGTGACCACTCCATTTTCTGATGCTGTCTCACAAGAGGATGTATCTTAATACAGGTATACAAAATTTCCTTTTGTATGATATAATATACTCAATACCCGACCCGAACCGCCGATGGCGCCGCCGGGCTTGTGGTACTTTTTCAACGACCGGCTGAAGGAGGAACAATGGTTGAATTCTGCGAACATATATGACGTTGCCAGAGAAGCGAACGTATCGATAGCTACCGTCTCCAGGGTGCTGAACAACAACCCTAGAGTATCGCGAACAACACGGGACCGCGTGCTTGAGACGCTACATAAGATGAATTACCAGCCCAGTGAGATCGCGAGAGGTTTGGTTGCGAAGAAAATGCAGACTGTAGGTATCCTGACAGTGGATATCCGTTCGTCGAACAACTCCATTACTGCCTATACCATCGAGCGCAACCTCTCCATGCTTGGCTATAATTCCATGCTCTGTAACACCTTTGGAAACGAGGAAGACAACATCAAATATGTTCGGATGCTTATGGATAAGGGTGTCAGCGGGATAGTCTGCATCGGCTCCGTCTTTGACAGGACCTTCAACGGGACAAGCCTTTTATCAGAGTGTAAGAGCACACCCATTATCCTGACAAACTATCAGGTCGAGGCCGACAATGTTTGCTCTGTGCTGATCGATGACAGATCTGCCATCCAATCCGCTATCGACCACCTCGTGGAGCGCGGACACAAGGATATAGTTTTTGTCCGAGATATGGGCTCCTTCAGCTCGAACCAAAAGGCAAAGTTTTTTAAGAATTATATGGAAAAATGCGGCTTGCCTTTTGGCAGCGAGTCCATTTTTGTGACGGACCGGAGTCTCTCCGGCGGTGCGGCGGCAGTGGATGGCATCCTGGCCTCCGGCGTGAAATTCTCTGCCATCATCTTCAATGACGACGTGACTGCCATCGGCGGTATGAAGCAACTGAAGCGGCTCGGCTATTCAACACCCGAGGATGTCGCTATCATAGGCTACAACAACACTACCGCTGCCGAGTGCTGTACGCCTGCGCTCACCAGTGTTGACAACAAATTCGAGACTGTCGGCAATATCGCCGTAACACTTCTGCGGGATCTGCTGGATGGAAACAACACGTCAAAGTGTATCTCGATCGTGCCTGAGCTGGTCGTGCGGGAGAGCACATAAGGCTCCTTATTCAGGGAAGGGGGTTACCACGGGAACTGATGGTAGCCCCCTTCTCTGTCTATCTCTATATGCTCTGCGACTTGATCACTTCGGCTGGGACAGAAGAATGGCCAGACCTTGTCCGCCGCCGATACAGGCGGAGGCAATGGCATACTTAGCGTCTTTCTGTAGACTCAACTCTGTGCACATGGTACCTACCAGTCGTGCGCCGGTCATGCCCAGGGGGTGGCCCAGGGCCACGGCACCGCCGTGGATGTTCAGCCGCTGATACAGCGGGGAATCCAGATAGAACCCCAGCTTCTTCATGCAGCCTAAAACCTGCCCGGCAAATGCCTCGTTGATTTCTACGAAGTCGATATCTTCCAGTGCAAGACTGTTGTCAGCCAGCAGCTTCCGAATGGCAGGCACCGGCCCGTAGCCCATGGTTCGGGGGTCCACGCCGCCCATAGCGTAGCCGTCCACATAAGCCAGCGGGGTCAGGCCCAGCTCCCGGCACTTATCCTCGCTCATCATTACCATGGCCGCGGCGGCATCATTCATGCCGGAGGAGTTGCCAGCTGTGACAGAGCCTCCTTCCTTGAAACAGGGCCGGAGTTTTGCCAGAGCCTCCAGGGTGGTGTTGGGCCGTGGGTGGCCGTCCTTCTCCACAATAACGGTCTCCTTGCGCAGCTTCACGGGTACGGGAACGATCTCCATGGCAAAGCGGCCGGATTCTATTGCCTGCTTGGCCCGCATCTGGCTATTGTAAGCGAACAAGTCCTGCTCCTCGCGGGTAATGCCCAGTTCGCTGACGATATTCTCTGCCGTCTGTCCCATGCTGTCGATGGGATATAGATCCTCCGGGGCGGTGTGCTTCATATACTCCTCGTTGGTGCACAGGAGCTGATAGTTGCCATTGCGCAGCGGCTCATATCGGACCGACAGAGGCAGGTAATAAGGCACCCGGGACAGGCTTTCCGCACCGCCGGCTACTACGATATCGAAGCAGCCTGTAGCGATTTCCTGATGAGCGCTGATGACGGCTTGGAGGCCGGAACCACAAATACGATTGACGGTGAAACCGGTAGTAGTCAGAGGGCAGCCCGCCTGCAGCGCCACCCGGCGGCCGAAGTTGCCTGCCTCTGGGGTGGCCATCACATGACCCATGACTACTTCCTCTACCATATCCAGACTGATGTTGGACCTCCTGACTGCCTCACGGATGACCAGAGCGCCCAGGTCCTGGACAGGAACGGTCTTTAAATCGCCAAGATAAGCACCAATCGGCGTCCTGCAATAACTGGTAATTACGACTTTCTTCATTTTTTCCACGCTTGAACTCCTTCCCACTTTTCATTGAATAGCCCGGTGTCCATTTCCTTCAATTCAGGAGATATCTCCGGGACGAAATCCATCTGTGCCAGAATGTCCTTTTTCAGGTCGATGCCTGGCGCGATCTCCACCAAGGTCATTTTCCCGTCCAGCAGCTTAAACACAGCTCGCTCCGTGATGAACACGACCTGCTGGCCGCAGGATGCCGCATACTTCCCGCTGAAGGTGATGTTTTCCACATCGTGCATAAACTTCTTGTTTTTACCCTCAGAAAGGATCTTCAGCCTGCCGTCTTTCACTTCTGTTTTGGCTCCGTTGGTGAACGTGCCGCAGAAGATGCACTTGGGCACATTCTGGGAGATATTGATGAAGCCGCCGCAGCCGATGATCCGGTCTCCGAAGCGGACCACGTTCACGTTGCCAAAGCGGTCCGTTTGGGCCAGACCCAGGAACGCCACATCCAAACCGCCGCCGTCATAATAGTTGAACATCTCACTGTGGTTAATCATGGCGTCCGGGTTATAGGTGTTGCCGAAGTTAGCCTTCACCGCGGGAACACCGCCAAACACACCGGCCTCCGTGGTAAGGGTCATAATATCGCTGGCATCATGCTCAGCCAACACCGCAGCGACATTTGCCGGCATCCCGTAGCCGAGGTTCACAATGTCGCCGTTTTTGATTTCTGCTGCGCAACGCCGGGCAATGATCTTCCGCTCATTCAATTCCAGCCGAGGCACATCCTCCAGCGGGATCTTAATCTCGCCGGAAAAGGAAGGCTCATAATAGACATTTTCTCCCTGCCAGCAGTAATCCTTGCTCTCTGCCTGGACCACATAGTCCACCATCACCCCGGGGACTTGTACTTTCTGGGCAGGAATGGTGCCCTTAGAGGCTACATACTCCGTCTGGACGATGACGATGCCGCCGGTATTCTTGGTGGCCTCCGCGATCTGCAGTGCCTCATAGATCATACCTTCGTGTTCCAGGGTCATGTTACCGTCTTCATCGCAGACCGTGGCCCGCAGCAGCGCTATATCGATAGGGAAGGACTTATAGAAAAGATACTCCTCTCCCTCGAACTGGACTACTTTTACGATATCTTTTTTTGTCACCTCGTTGAACCGGCCACCCTCAATGCGGGGGTCTACGAAAGTGCCCAACCCGACCTTGGTGATCAGCCCGGGCCTGTGAGCAGCGATCTCACGCCATAGGTTCAGAATCACGCCTTGGGGCAGACAGTAAGCTTGGATCTTGTTATCCAGCACCAGCTGACGCATATTGGCTGAGCTGCCTACATGTGCGCCCACCCAACTGCTGATCATGCCCTCTACGCCAATGGTGGTGGTCCCTCTGTCCCGCCAGTCGCCGATGGACGCACCTTGTTTCAGGTGCAGCCCCTTGGGATGGCCAGTCTCCTTGTACCTCTTCGTGATGGCTCTGGCCAAGCCTTCTGGCCAGCCGCATAAGCCCATGCCGCCAAACGCAACGACAGCACCGTCCTGAATAAGGGCGGCTGCGGCGTCAGACGAAATAACCTTTGACATTGACAAATTCCCTCCAAAGCATGTACTATGTCCTAATATTACGGTACCGTCTTCCGGAAAGTAAAATACAAAAAAAGACTTATTTCATAATTTTTGGTTATCAATACTTGATTGGGCATTCATACAACAACGCCATTCAACCCTTGACCGTTTCCGTAGTACCGTATACAAATCTTTAACATTATCATCTCTTCCAGCTTCTGGAAGTTATACGATTGATTCATAACCTGAAATAATATATAATAATGACATGCGACCGATTTGTATCATTTCTTAATCCGCTTCGCTTGATTTTCTTTTTTGTACATAAGGAGGGTGTACCATGAAAGATATCAGCATCACCTTTATCCGCTATTTCGTCTCTTTGGTCGAGCACAAGAAATTCAACACAGCCGCCTATAATCTGCACATTTCTCAACCAGCTCTCTCTAAGAGCATCATGACGCTGGAGCAGCAGCTAGGCACCTCCCTGCTGAAGCGGTATCCTCGGAGCTTTGAGCTGACGGATGCGGGTCGTTATTTTTACGAATCCTCTGTCTATTTCCTCAAACTGTACGAGGACTATCTCTACGACATCGACTCCCGGGTCAGATCCCCCTATAGCGGGACCATCCGGATGAGTTCATCCGGCGTTATTCTGGAGGCTTTTTTCCCTGATATCATCTATCAAATGAGTCAGAAATACCCCGACATCCGCATTTACACAAAGGAGGAGGACACTAACAGTACCATCCAGTCCCTTCTGACCCACAAGGCAGACTTTGGCACGGCCCTGTATCCCCTGCCGGAGAAACTGAAAAACTCCTTCAGCCTTCATCATCTTGTCGACTCCTCCTTCCACTTGGTATTCCCTAAGACCCATCCTTTTGCGAAAAAGGACTGCATCAGTTTTGACGATCTGCACCGGGTGAATATCTTCACGCCCGGTGAGTTTTCCGGAGTTCACCAGACATTCTTCAAGCTCTGTGCAGAACACTCCGTTCAGCCCAATATTACCTGTTCATGCAGCCAGGCCCCATTCATTATGAAACTGGTCTCTATGGGCATGGGTGTGGCTGTCATGCCAGAGATATTCTTGAAGGATCTGTCCCCGGATTTGACACACAGGCCATTCCTACCGGAGCTGCCATGGAAGCTGGCTCTCATCTATCCCACCGACGCTTATCTGCCCCTGGCTACCAGCGCAGCCATTGATTTCATCAAGCAGTATTTCAGTGCGCGGGCATGAAACGCTTGCATTGATCGGTAAATCTTATATTCCCGCTATAATTAACCCGATCAGATGCTATCTCGTCGTAAACGCTGTCGAGCAGGCTCTTAAGTGTAACACCCAGCTCTTCCGGGGAATCCGCCAAACTCTGTCCCACCATATACGCTATGGTCGGCACGGCCACTCGACTCTACAGCCGCCGAGCCAAAGCCGAACAGGGCAGGAGCATCGTTTAAGATGCTCCCGCCCTGGGATTTATTTTTGGTCAATGGACCACCGGCCCGCCGATGTGCTCCACCTTGATCTGCGCCTCCTCCGGCGCGTGCAGCACCGCATCCTCATAGCAGGAGCGCAGGCACACGCCCTTCTCCCGCAGACTGTCCAGAAGGATGGCGGCTTTGGAGAACTTCAGTCTTGCCCAGGGCAGCTCCTCGCCCCGCCAGCTGAAGGCGGAGCATTCCAGCGGCATCACGCCCTTTTTCCTCATAAATCCCTGTCCGCAGATGTTCGTTGGGCACACCGTAGTCACGCAGGAGCTGTGCTGGCGCTTTTGGTAGGTTTTTGGCTTGCCGCCTGTTCGGGCGGCGGGGACCGGGAGACTGGGGAAGAGGCGGCTTCGGCTGGCCCCACGGAGGCGCCGGAATCCCAGGCAGAACAAGCTCATATGGAGGCGGATGGGATGCGTCAGCTTCTGGGCAATGGCGATGTGATGGTCACGCTCGCGGCAGAATGATACCCCGGCGGATCTCCAGACGGCGGCCCGGGCACAATCCGGCGGAGGAATAACGCCGCAGGACAACAAAAAACGGGAGCGTCCACCGGACGCTCCCGTCACATTTTCCCTTTTACCGCCTGGGGCCATAGAAGAACAGCGCCACCGTGCCGGGCCCCACGTGGG
>CANRLX010000052.1 GCA_947631615.1 uncultured Acetatifactor sp. | reverse complement strand
TTGGCCAATTTTTGAAAGTTGTTTATTGCAGCAAGGATAAAAGCGGCCTGCTGTGGATAAAAGTACGGAAACTCAAGCTTTTATGCTATTGCTTTTTCATTTACGATTGGTTATAATTAGAATAACTATGTTTCAGGAGTAAAAAAGCCAGAGGGAGGTGCCGTATGAACCGGAATGTGGTGTATGAGAAGCTGGAGCGCTGCCTTGCCTGCGTAAGGCGGAGGACGGAATTTGTGCCGAGGGTGGCGATCGTGCTGGGATCCGGCCTGGGGGATTACGCGGAGAGCATACGGGTGGAAACCGAGATCCCTTACGCAGAGATCGAAGGCTTTCCGGTGTCCACGGTGCCCGGACATGCCGGCCGTTTTGTCTTCGGCTGGGTCGGCGCCGTACCGGTGGTCTGCATGAAGGGAAGGGTCCACTTTTACGAGGGCTATGACGTGTCGGATGTGGTGCTTCCCATACGCCTGATGAAGCTTTTGGGGGCAGAGATCCTCTTTCTGACCAACGCCGCGGGGGGCATCAACCCTTCCTTCCACGCGGGGGATCTGATGCTGATTCGGGATCACATCTCTGTCTTTGCGCCCAATCCCCTGATCGGAGAGAATCTGGATGCGCTTGGGACAAGGTTTCCGGATATGAGCAGCGTTTACGATCCGGCGCTGGGGGAAAAGATAAAAGAGAAGGCCGCAGAGAACGGGATTTCGCTGCAGGAGGGGGTCTACGCCAAGCTGACCGGCCCCTCCTACGAGACGCCGGCGGAGATACGGATGCTTGGAAGGCTGGGCTGCGACGCCGTGGGCATGAGCACGGCGGTGGAGGCCATCGCCGCAAACCACTGTGGTATGCGCGTCTGCGGCGTCTCCTGTATCAGCAATCTGGCCGCGGGGCTGTCGGACGCTCCGCTGGACCACAGAGAGGTCCAGGAGGCGGCAGACCGGTCGGCTTCCCGTTTCCGCACGCTCGTGACGGAAGCGGTGCAGGCTTTTGTGTAGGAAAACGGTGCAGGGAGAGACAGGAGCGGTACGGTGGACAAAGAGAGGATACGTGAGCTGGCCAGGGCGGCGCTGGAGGCCAGAAAGAGAGCATACGCGCCCTATTCCCGCTATACGGTGGGAGCGGCCCTTTTGGACGACGAGGGAAAGATCTATCTGGGGGTGAACGTGGAAAACGCTTCCTACGGCGCCTCCAACTGTGCGGAGCGGACCGCCTTTTTTGGCGCGGTGGGCGCAGGCGCGCGAGGGTTTGCGGCCATCGCCATCGCGGGGGGCATGGAGGGGAGCGACCCTGTGGATTACGCCTATCCCTGCGGTATCTGCAGGCAGGTGATGCGGGAGTTCTGCGGGGAGGATTTTCTGGTCATCGCGGCAAAGAGCGAGAGCGATTATCAGGCGTTTCCCCTGAGGGAGCTTCTGCCCCACGGATTTGGCGGCGGCAATATCTGTTAGAAGTTAGAGGAGATCAGATGAATATCAGGCTGTACAACGCAAAAATACTCACCATGGAGAAAAACAGAGACGTTTTTCGGGGGGAGATCTGGATCAAAAACGAAAAGATTGTCTATGTGGTGGATCAGGAGGAGCTGAATCAGGAGTGGACGAAGGCCGACATTCCCAGAATCGCCTGGGACATGGAGCTGGACTGCAAAGAAAACCTGCTGATGCCGGGCTTTAAGGACGCCCACACCCATTCGGGAATGACCTTTCTGCGCTCCTATGTGGACGATGTCCCGCTGCAGCAATGGCTGAACGAGAAGGTGTTTCCCCTGGAGGAAAAGCTGACGGGGGAGGACATCTACGAGCTCACCAGGCTTGCCGTGATGGAGTATGTGACCTCCGGCATCACCTCCATATTTGACATGTATCTGAAGCCGGACCATACCGCGGACGCGTGTATGGATACCGGTATGCGCTGCGTGCTGGTGTCGGGGCTCAACAATTTCACCTCCTCTATCGAGAAAATGGAGGAGGAATATCTCAAGTGGAACAAAAAGAGCTCGCTGATCAGCTATCAGCTTGGGTTTCACGCGGAGTATACCTGCTCCAAGGAGCTTCTCTGCAACGTCTCCACACTGGCGCACAAGTACCGCGCTCCGGTGTACACCCATCTGGCGGAGAATCAGAGGGAGGTGGAGGAGTGCAAGGCCCGCTATGGCATGACGCCGGTGGTCTTTCTGGATTCCCTGGGGATGTTTGAGTTTGGAGGAGGAGGCTTCCACTGTGTTCATGTGACGGAGCAGGACATGGATACTTTGCGCCTGCGCCGTATGTATGTGATCACCAACCCCGCCTCCAACCTGAAGCTGGCAAGCGGCATTGCTCCGGTGGCGGAGTTTGAGCGGCGCAGGATACCGGTTGCCATCGGCACGGACGGCCCGGGGAGCAACAACTGCCTGGATATGTTCCGGGAGATGTTTTTGGTCTCCGCGCTGAGCAAGATTCGGGAGCAGGACGCCGCGAGCCTGGACGCCGCGCGCGTGCTGCGGATGGCGACGGTCCACGGGGCCAAGGCGATGCGGCTGAAAAACTGTGACACGCTGGCCAAGGGGAAACAGGCGGACATTGTCATGATCGACCTGCACCAGCCCAACATGCAGCCCACCCACAATCTTCCCAAGAATCTGGTGTACAGCGGCAGCAAGTCCAATGTCCTGATGACGATGGTGGCCGGAAAGATCCTGTACCGGAACGGCGAGTACAACATCGGGGAGAGTCCGGAGCGCATCTACGAGAAGTGCGGAAGGATTGTAAAGCGGTTGTTATCTGAGTGATCAGATAATGATAGATCAAAGGTTTCTCTAAAGACGAAGGAGGAGAAAATTTATGCTTGAAAAATTATTTAAGCTGAAGGAAAACCGGACGGATGTCCGGACGGAGGTCATGGCGGGGATCACCACCTTTATGACGATGGCTTACATTCTGGCGGTAAACCCGAACATCTTGTCCGAGTCGGGAATGGACTCCAACGCGATCCTGATCGCGACGGCGCTGGCGTCCTTTATCGGATGTGTGCTGATGGCCTTTTTGTCCAACTATCCTTTTGCGCTGGCGCCGGGGCTGGGGCTGAACGCCTATTTTGCCTACACGGTGGTGGGACAGATGGGATATTCCTGGCAGATCGCGCTGCTGGCAGTGTTCGTGGAGGGACTGATCTTTATCGTTCTCTCTGTGACCAATGTGCGGGAGGCGATCTTTAACGCCATTCCCCTGACCCTAAAGTCGGCGGTGAGCGCGGGCATCGGATTGTTCGTGGCGTTTATCGGCCTGCAGAATGCGCACATTGTGGTGGACAGCTCCACGCTGGTCACCATGCAGGACTTCTCGGAGAACTTTCATTCCGTGGGGATAGGGGCGCTTCTGGCGCTGATCGGCGTGCTGATCACCGCGATCCTTTTGATCAAGAGGGTAAAGGGAGGGATCCTCTTCGGCATCCTGATCACCTGGGTCCTGGGGATCCTCTGCGAGCTGGTGGGAGTGTATCAGCCCAACGCGGAGCTGGGAATGTACTCCGTGATCCCGAGCGCGATCGTATCCTTTGATTTTTCCGCCATCGGCAATACCTTTGGCCAGGTGTTTCAGGCGGATTTCGGGCAGCTGAAGCATGTGGCGGAGTTTATCGTGGTCGTGTTTGCGTTTCTGTTCGTCGATATCTTTGATACGCTGGGAACCCTGATCGGAGTCTCCACCAAGGCAAATATGCTGGATGAGAAGGGCAGACTCCCCAAGATTCGGGGCGCGCTTCTGGCGGATGCCATTGCCACCAGCGCCGGCGCGGTCCTTGGGACCTCCACGACCACTACCTTTGTGGAGAGCGCTGCGGGCGTCACCGAGGGCGGAAGGACCGGCCTGACCGCGGTCACCACCGGTCTGCTGTTTTTGCTGGCCCTGATCTTTTCCCCGCTGTTTCTGACCATTCCTTCCTTTGCGACCGCGCCTGCGCTCATCATTGTAGGCTTCTATATGATCGCATCGGTGGCAAAGATCAACTGGGAAGACATGGTGGAGGCGATCCCCGCGTTTCTGTGCGTGATCGCAATGCCTCTCTGCTACAGCATCTCCGAGGGTATCTCCTTTGGCATTATCTCCTGGGTGGTGCTGCACGTGTGCACCGGCAGGGCGAAGGGCAAGGTGAGCCCTCTGATGTATGTGCTGGCGTTGTTGTTCGTGCTGAAGTATATCTTCCTGTGAGACCTGGGAGAGGAGAGAGTCGATGGAGTATCTGCTGGCTGCCGCGGTGGTCTTTGGCTTTGCCGCGGCGGTAGTCCTGAGAGAAGTATATCGATCCCAAAAGAGAGAGAAGCTGTTTGTGGCTTCTCTCTCTGAAAATTATGGGAAGAAACCGAAAAAGGAGTACTCGCTGGAGCGGTTCGCCCGCATCGACCGCTATTTCCAGAGGCATAGGCGCCCGGGACAGGTGGACGACATCACCTGGAACGATCTGGAGATGGACCGCCTGTTTCGGAGGATGGACAGCACCCTTTCCGCGTCAGGGGAGGAGTATTTGTACTACACTCTCAGGAACACGGCGCGCACGAGGGAGGAACTTCTGCACCTGGAGGAGGCGGTCGCTTTCTTTTCTTTGCACGAGAGGGAGCGCATACAGGTACAGTGCCTGATGCACCGTCTGGGGCGTATGGGAAAGTACTCCCTGTACGACTATCTGGACAATCTGGACTATCTGGGGGAGCGCTCCGGCAGGCGGCATATCCTGTGTGATCTTTTGTTTCTCCCGTTTCTTCTGGCGGCTCCCTTTTTCCTCGCCCCGTCCTTTCTTGGGATATCGATCCTGGCCGCGTACAATATCATGACCTATTTTCGGGAGAAGAGGGAGGTTGAGCCGTATTTTACCAGCTTTGACTATGTGCTCCGCCTGCAGTCTGTCTGCGAAGAGCTGGGGAAGCTTTCGATTCCGGCCTGCAGGGAGGAGTGGGAGCGGATGCGCCGGCATGTGTCGGCGCTGAAATGTGTGCAGAGAGGCTCCTTTCTGGTGCTGTCCGGCAGTCGGGGCGTGAACACGGGCAATCCGCTGGATCTTCTCTTTGACTATGTGAAGATGATCTTTCATGTGGATCTCATCTGGTTTTATCGGATGCTTGGCAAGCTTAAGGGAAGGCTCGCGGACGTGGACGGACTGTTCACCTGCGTGGGCTACGTGGAGACGGCGGTGGCCGTGGGGGCCTTCCGCCGGTCGCTGAAGGACGGTTACTGTCTTCCGGAATTTGTGGAGAACGGGCCGTTTCGCCTGGAGGGCGGGTATCATCCGCTGATCGAAAATCCTGTAAAGAACAGCGTCGAGGCGTCGGGGGGCGTGCTGATCACAGGCTCCAATGCGTCCGGCAAATCCACTTTTCTGCGGATGACGGCGGTCAACGCCATTCTGGCCCAGACGGTGCACACCTGTGCGGCGGACCGCTACTGCGCACCCCTGTACGATATTTATTCCTCCATGTCGCTTCGAGACAACATGGAGGGAGGAGAGAGCTATTATATCGTGGAGATCCGCTCTCTGAAGCGCATATTGGACGCCGCAGGAAAGGGGGAGCGCCCTGTCCTGTGCTTTGTGGACGAGGTGCTTCGGGGGACGAACACGGTTGAGCGGATCGCCGCCGCCAGCCAGATCCTGATGCGCCTGTCGGGCGAAGGGGTGCAGTGCTTTGCGGCCACACACGATATAGAGATCACGCATCTGTTGGAAGGGGAGTATGACAATTACCACTTCGAGGAGGCGGTGAGAGACAACGACATTCTCTTTTCCTACCTCCTGCAGAAGGGGAGGGCATCCACCCGAAACGCCATACGCCTTCTGCAGATCATGGGGTACGACGAGGAGATCATCCGGCAGGCCGAAAGGCGGGCCCAGCGCTTTACAGAGACCGGAGTGTGGGAGAGGCAGCAAAAATGACAAATGGACTTTCTCGGGTCACTTGACGAAAAAGGGCAGGCGTTGTTATAATAGATAGAGAGCCGTGCGCGCAGGCCGCATGGCGGAAGGTGAGGTAGCAAGATGACGTTAATCAGCTTTATAAACGCATTTTTATCCTATGCAGTGCTTCTTTTGGTGATTGTTGCAGTGTGTGCCGTTGCCGTGACGATCGGCATCACGCTTCGCAGGAGGAAGGATCAGAAGGCTGGGGCCTCCGTTGAGGAGAAATAAAGGGCATGGGCAGGTTTACCACAGTGCTCTGGGATCTGGACGGGACGCTGTTAGATTTTCTGTATTCCCAGAGGATAGCCGTGCGGAAATGCGCGGCGGAGTATGGCCTGGAGGTCTCCGACGAGATGCTGGCCCGCTATTCTCAGATCAACGACAGCTTCTGGAAGCGCCTGGAGCGGGGCGAGGTCACCAGAGAGGAGCTATTGTCAGGGCGGTTTCGCGCTTTTTTTGGAGAGTACGGCATAGAGGGGATCGACGCGGAGAAATTCTGTGAGGCTTACCAGGAGGCTCTGGGAGAGGTCTACTGCTATGTGGAGGACGCGCTGCAGGTCTGTCAGGAGCTTCAGGGGAAGGTGCGCCAGTACGTGGTGACGAACGGCACGATCCATACGCAGATCAATAAGATGAAGCGATCAGGTCTCTATGATGTGATGGATGGGCTTTTCATCTCGGATGAGATTGGCACACCGAAACCTCAGAGAGGCTTTTTTGATTATTGCCTGGAGCATATTGAGGAGAGGGATAAGAGGAGGATCCTGATCGTGGGGGACTCCCTTACCAGCGATATCAAGGGCGGAGCGATGGCGGGGATCGCGACCTGCTGGTTTTGTCCGGCGGGTGCGGTGAACGATTCCGACTATCGGCCGGACTATGAGATCCACAGGCTGCGGCAGATTTTTGACGTCCTCAAGGCGGATGCGCCGCTTTGATGGGGCGCTTCCCGAGAGGGGCAAAGGGGCCGACGGACAAGGGACGGAGGTGGCGTATGGCGAAATCATCGGGGCAGAAGTTAAAGCTTCTCTATCTGGTCAAATTCCTGAGAGAGAATACGGACGAAAACCATGTGATGAGCACGGCGGAGCTGATCGAGCGGCTGGAGGGCTGCGGCATCCGCGCCGAGCGCAAGAGCATCTACGACGATATGGAGAAGCTGTGCGAGTTTGGATACGACATCATCCAGGTACACAGCAGACAGGGAGGCGGCTATTACCTGGCATCCCGGGAGTTTGAGCTGCCGGAGTTGAAGCTTCTGGTGGACGCTGTGCAGTCCTCCCGATTTATCACCACCAAAAAGTCCAGGGAGCTGATCCGGAAGCTGGAGCAGCTTGCGGGGAAGCACGACGCCGGCAAACTCCAGAGGCAGGTGTACGTGGCGGGCCGTGTCAAGACGGAGAACGAGAGCATTTATTACAATATAGACAATATTCACCGCGCCATTCAGGAGGACAGACAGATCCTTTTTTTGTATCTGGACTGGAACCTGAAAAAAGAGCTTGCCCCCAGGGAGAAGATGGAGCGGAAGGTGAGCCCCTGGGCTTTGATCTGGCGGGACGAAAACTATTATCTCGCGGCCTATGACGAGGCGGACGGGATCATCAAGCACTACCGCGTGGACAAGATGGGGCGCGTGGCGCTCTCGGAGGAGAGAAGACAGGGTGTGGAGCAGTTTCAAAGCCTCGACCTTGCGGCCTATGCCAACCGCACCTTCGGCATGTTTGGAGGCGAGGAGGAGACGGTGACTTTAAGGCTCCCCAATCGGCTGGTCGGCGTTGCGCTGGACCGGTTCGGCAGGGAGGCGGACATTCGTCCGGCGGGGGAGGGCCACTTCCAGATACGGGTGAAGGTGGCGGTCAGCGGTCAGTTTTTCGGCTGGATGGCCGGCGTGGGAAGCGCGGTGCGGGTGGTGTCTCCCAGGGCGGTGAGGGAGCAATATAAGGAATGGCTTTCCCGAACGCTTTCGGCGCAGGAGGAGCTGCCGGAAAGCAAAGCGTAAAGGGCAGGAAAACCGGCAGGAAAATGGACTACAAAACCGGCGATATGCACAATGAGAAAATAATTACAGGAACAATTACAGAAACAAGGGGTGGGGCGCCTCGCGCCTCGGAATGGAGCGTGTCATGCAGATTCGTACCGCGAAGCGGATGGAGGATTACGAGGAAGGAATATTTCAGGTTTTAAACGAACAGAAGCAAAGGGTGGAGGCACAGGGAAGGAAGGTTTATAACTTTTCCGTGGGAACTCCGGATTTTAAGCCCGCCAGACACATTATGGACGCCGTTGTGGAGGCCGCAGGCAGGCCGGAGAACTACCGGTATTCCCTGACGGATCTTCCCCAGCTCGTTCAGGCGCTGATCGACAGGTATCGTGTGCGGTATCAGGTGGAGCTTGTGCCGGAGGAGATCATGAGCGTGTACGGCTCCCAGGAAGGGATCACCCACATCGGGCTCTCGATCCTCGACCCGGGGGATATCGTGCTGGTGCCCGATCCGGGCTACCCGATCTTTGCGATAGGGCCCACCCTGGCGGAGGCGGAGCTTGTGACCTATGAGCTCACTGAGGA
Source organism: uncultured Acetatifactor sp. (assembly GCA_947631615.1). Classification (GTDB taxonomy): domain Bacteria; phylum Bacillota; class Clostridia; order Lachnospirales; family Lachnospiraceae; genus Acetatifactor. The sequence goes on along the minus strand of CANRLX010000052.1, from coordinate 12,471 downwards.
GGGGGATTATCTGCCGGATCTGGAAGCGATCGCCGCGGTGTACGGCAGGGGAAAAAAGCGGCACGCGAAGATGATGATCGTATCCTATCCGCTGAATCCCGTCTGCAAGGCGGCGCCGGACAGCTTTTATCAGAGATTGATCCCGTGGGCGGAGGAGAATGAGATCCTGATCGTCCATGACAATGCTTATTCGGACATTATCTACGACGGGAGAGTGGGAAGGTCGATTCTTTCCTTTGAAGGCGCCAAGGAGGTGGCGGTGGAGTTTTATTCGCTGTCCAAGTCCTACAACTACACCGGAGCCAGAATGGGATTTTTGGTGGGAAACAGGACGGTGGTGCAGAGCTTTAAGAGGCTGCGCTCCCAGATCGACTACGGGACCTTCCTGCCGGTGCAGTACGGGGCTCTGGCGGCGCTCACCGGTCCGGACGACGGCGTAAAAGAGCAGTGCAGGGAATACGAGAGGCGAAGAGATGCTCTCTGCGGCGGTTTTACAAGCCTTGGCTGGCCCTTTGAGCCGAGCGAGGGAACGATGTTCGCCTGGTCGAGGATTCCGGCCCGCTATGGGGAGGACGACGTGAGATTTGTGACGGAGCTTTTGGAGCGGACGGGGGTCCTGTGCACCCCGGGGAGCAGCTTTGGCCCGCTGGGAAAGGGACATGTGAGATTTGCCCTGGTGCTGCCGGTGGAGGAGATTCGGGAAGCCCTGGAAATCGTGGCAGACAGCGGTATCTTATAACAGTCAATAGTTTTTTACAGAAAAGATATCTAAATTTTAGATATCTTTTTTGTATATTATCTCTCATTGACAAGCCATGGAAACTTCTTTATACTTTTAGGTAATCGGCACAATATATGGGTGGCTGTCGATTAAATAACACTGGATATAGTATTTCTGTACGCTGTAAAGCCCTGATTTTCAGGTGGTTTTCAGGCAGGAAAGGAATGAGTGAGCATGAGCAGTAATTTTGACCAGGCGGAGACGGACAACGTTAATTACAGTGCGGAGTACAGGCCGGAGCGCGCGGTGTATGTCATCAAAAAGGACGGCAGCAAGGAGGCCTTCAATGTGCAAAAGGTCATCAACGCCGTGGGAAAGAGCGCGTACCGCGCGTTGACTAAGTTTACGGACGAAGAGAAAAGACATATATGTCAGTATGTGGTCGACAAGGTGAACGAGCTGGATGTGGATGAGATACCCATCCCCATTATGCACAATATAGTGGAGAGCGCGCTGGAGCAGGTGAAGCCCATCGTGGCCAAGAGCTACCGCGACTACCGCAATTATAAGCAGGACTTTGTGCGGATGCTGGACGATGTGTACAAGAAGAGCCAGTCCATCATGTACATCGGGGACAAGGAGAATGCCAACACGGATTCCGCGCTGGTGTCCACCAAGAGAAGCCTGATTTTTAACCAGCTAAACAAGGAACTGTACCAGAAATTCTTTATGACCACCGAGGAGATCCAGGCGTGCCGCGACGGCTACATCTATGTGCACGATATGTCCGCCAGAAGGGATACCATGAACTGCTGTCTGTTCGACGTGAAGAACGTGCTGACCGGCGGATTTGAGATGGGCAACATCTGGTACAACGAGCCCAAGACTCTGGACGTGGCATTTGACGTGATCGGCGACATTGTGCTGAGCGCGGCCAGCCAGCAGTACGGCGGCTTCACCGTGCCCAGCGTGGACGAGATCCTGGAGCCCTACGCGGAGAAGTCCTACAAGCGCAATGTGGAGAAGTATGTGGGGCTCGGCATCGACCAAAAGAAGGCGGAGGAGGTGGCGTATGCCGACGTGGTGAAGGAGTTTGAACAGGGCTTCCAGGGATGGGAGTACAAGTTTAACACCGTCGCCAGCAGCCGCGGAGACTATCCGTTTATCACGGTGACCGCTGGCGTAGGAACCGGCAGGTTTGCCAAACTGGCCACCATCACGATGCTGAATGTGAGAAGGAAGGGACAGGGCAAGAAGGAGTGCAAGAAGCCCGTTTTGTTCCCCAAGATCGTATTTTTGTATGACGAGAATCTGCACGGGCCCGGCAAGCCGCTGGAGGATGTGTTTGAGGCGGGCGTCCAGTGCTCCGCCAAGACCATGTACCCCGATTGGCTGAGCCTGACCGGCAAGGGATATGTGGCAAGCATGTACAAGCAGTACGGCAGGATCGTGTCCCCCATGGGATGCAGGGCGTTTCTTTCCCCCTGGTACGAGCGCGGAGGGATGCACCCGGCGGACGACAAGGATGTGCCCGTGTTCGTAGGCCGTTTCAACATCGGCGCGGTTTCCCTGCACCTGCCCATGATCCTTGCCAAAGCGAGAAAAGAGAGCAGAGACTTTTACGAGGTGCTGGACTACTATCTGGAGCTGATCCGTCAGCTTCATATCCGGACCTACGCGTACCTGGGAGAGATGCGCGCCTCCACCAACCCGCTCGCCTACTGCGAGGGCGGTTTCCTCGGCGGCAATCTGGGGCTGCATGACAAGATCAAGCCGCTCTTAAAGTCCGCTACGGCGAGCTTCGGCATCACCGCCTTAAATGAGCTCCAGGAGCTCTACAACGGCAAATCTCTGGTGGAGGACGGAGCCTTTGCCCTTGAGGTGATGGAATACATCAACAAGAAGATTACGGAGTTTAAGGAGGCGGACGGGCATCTGTACGCCATCTACGGAACCCCCGCGGAGAACCTGTGCGGGCTGCAGGTAAAGCAGTTCCGCAAGAAGTACGGAATTGTGGAGGGCGTGTCCGACAGAGAGTATGTGAGCAACAGCTTCCACTGTCACGTTACGGAGGATATCACGCCCATTGAGAAGCAGGATCTGGAAAACCGTTTCTGGAATCTCAGCAACGGAGGGAAGATCCAATATGTGAAGTACCCCATCGACTACAATATCGATGCGATCAAGACGCTGATACACCGTGCGATGGATATGGGATTTTATGAGGGAGTCAATTTGTCTCTCGCCTACTGCGACGACTGCGGCCACCAGGAGCTGGAAATGGATGTCTGCCCGAAATGCGGGAGCCGCAACCTGACCAAGATCGACCGCATGAACGGCTATTTGTCCTACTCCCGCGTGCACGGCGACACCCGCCTAAACGACGCGAAGATGGCCGAGATCGCGGAGAGGAAAAGCATGTGACGAGCGCACATCATGAGCGCAGGCGAAGCCGCGGTATAATAATTACAAGGAAGTAGCAGTATGAGATATCACAATATTACGAAGGATGACATGCGCAATGGGGACGGCTTGCGCGTGGTGCTCTGGGTGGCGGGCTGCAACCATTGCTGCAGGGAGTGCCAGAATCCGATCACCTGGGATCCGGCGGGGGGACTTCCCTTCGACGACGCGGCTAAGCAGGAGATCTTTGAGCAGCTCGACAAGGATTACATATCCGGCGTGACTCTGTCCGGAGGGGATCCGCTCTACCCGGGAAACCGGATCGATGTGCGAAAGCTGTGCGCAGAGCTCAAGGAGAAATATCCCGAAAAGACGATCTGGCTCTATACGGGCGACCGATGGGAGAGCGTCCGCGAAGATCCCGTTATGAAGTATGTGGACGTGCTGGTGGACGGAGAGTTTCACCGGGAGGAGAAGGATGTGAAGCTCCTCTGGAAGGGCAGCCGGAACCAGAGAGTCATCGATGTGCAGGAGACGCTTAGAAGCGCCGATCCGGATATCCCCGTCATCCACTGTCCCGATTATTATGTATAGAGAAATAGAGAAACGGAAATGTCCTGTGGTGGAGAGCGATACATCACAGGATATCTCTTGTGGAGGAGCCTGTGCCGGAGTGGTGTCCGACAGGCTCCGGTCAGTAGGAAAAAGCGTAGAACGGAGAGAACCATGCGTAGAATTGCAAAATTTCACAAGGTCAGCAGAGAACAGTTTGTAAATGCAGTGCGGTCAGATTTTCCGCAGTATTCGGAGCGGGAGGCGGATGAGATGTACGACGCGATCCTGCTGCCGCGCAGAGCGACCAGGGGAAGCGCGGGGTATGATTTTTTTGCGCCGTTTGCGTTTACGCTGGCGCCCGGGCAGACAATCAAGATCCCCACGGGGATCCGCGTGGAGATGGAACCGGATTGGGTGTTGAAGCTATATCCCCGAAGTGGTCTGGGATTTAAATACCGTCTCCAGATGAACAACACGGTGGGAATTATCGACAGCGATTATTTTTCCTCGGATAATGAGGGGCATATTTTCGTGAAGATGACCAACGATTCCAATGAGGGAAAGACCGTGGAGATCTCCGTCGGGATGGGATTTGTGCAGGGGATATTTTTGGAGTATGGCATCACCGTGGACGACGATGCGCAGGAGATCCGAAACGGGGGATTTGGAAGCACGACCCGCTGATACAACAGAAGAATCGTTTTTCGATACGGAGGATAAAAGACATGCAGGCATTTGTTTTTGGTTTGATAACGCCCCTGCTGCCCCTGGCGGCAAGAAAACGGTATCAAAAGGAGGAGATGAGCGGCAGGGAGCTACTGTTTCGCTATGCGGTCTACACGTTTGCAATGACCGTGTTTTCCACGCTGGTTATGGCGGTTTTGTGCGGGGACGGCGTATCCTTTGTCTACAAGACCGACGCGTCGTTTTTGTTTGCGTTTAAGTATTTGATGCTCCAGCTGATCGCGGCGGGGATCGTAGGCTTTGTGGATTGGAACCTGGAGACAAGGCGGTATGTGTTTTCGGTGGATAAGGAGAGCTTTACAGGTCATATGGCGGTGAGGATCTTTCGGAGGCTCTCGCCGTATGTGTTTTACCTGCTTGCCCTGTGCGTAGTGCTGTTGAATGTTTTGATGGTGAACGACAACGTGCTGTGGGGAGACGAGGCATTTTCCGCGGATCTGGTGAGGAACAGCCTGGAGAGTATGATGGGCACGATCACCGAGGCGGAAAACCATCCGCCGCTCTATTATCTGTGGCTGAAGCTTTGGGAGCAGACGGTTGGAGAGTCCGGTCCGGCCTATCACCTGGCGTCCGTGGTCTTTTTTGCCGCAGGCATTTTGCTGGCGGCGACTTTGGTCCGGAAGCATTTCGGCAAGATACCGACGGCATTTTTCCTGGTGATCTCCGGACTGGCAGCCCCCTGTCTGGAATACAATGTTGAAATCCGCATGTACAGCCTGGCGTTTCTGAGCGTTACCTTCTGTTATTACTGTGCGGTTCGGATCCTGCAGGAGAATCGGCCCGTCAGTTGGGTGGGAATGGTGTTTTGGGGTCTTGTCGCGGCGTACACGCATTATTATGCCCTGGTCATGGTCGCTATTTTGATGCTTTCCGCCTGTCTTTTTGCGGTGGTGCGCTTTGGAGAAAGGACGTGGAGGGCGGTGCTTGCGAGTGGGGGGGTATTTGTGCTTCTGTATCTGCCGTGGCTTGGGATCCTCTTTTCCACGGTAAAGCAGGTCAATGACAGTTGGTGGATGGAGACGAGGGCCACAGTGGGGCAGTCTCTGGAGATCATATTTGGCGGAAGCACTATGAAAGGGCTCACCATGCCGCTGTGTGCAGCGCTTCTCCTTCTGATCTTCCTTGTAGAATCTTCCGTCTTTCGGAAAAAGAAGGTGGAGGATCACTGGGAGGTGGAGCTTCGCGCGCCGGGGTGGCTCATGTGGTCGGCGGAGATGTTTGGCCTGGCGGTCGGGGGAATAACGATTGCGGGCACGTTGGCGGTGGCGCTGATCATCAGCGAGGTGATGCACCCCATGCTGACGGAGCGGTATGTCTATGCGCTGGCTGGCGTAGCCGCGCTGATGCTGGTCATTGGAAGCTCTCATGTGCTAAAGCTTTTGGAGCGGCTTTCGGGGAAGCTCCGGCGCGCCTGGCTGGTTCCCGCAGGAAAGTGCGCGCTGGTTGTCGTGCTGGCCGCGATGGTGATTGGCGGCTGGAAGGACTACAAGAGCTTTACGGCGGAAAACGAATACCAGTGGGCAAAGACCCAGGAAGCTCTCTACTATATCGGCGAGCCCACCGAGGACATGGTGCTTGTCAGCAACAATGTCATGCACCTTGGGTGGACGGTGTTGAAATATTATTACCCGAAAGCGCGTATCATAAACGGCAGCTGGCGGGATGTGGACGCGGAAGAGTACTGGTATTTTACCGTGGATCCGATCTCAGGGGAAGAGGCGGAGGAGATGATGGCACGGGGCTATACGGTATCGGGTTATCCGTACCTTCAGCTTGTGAAATATCCCATTACCTTATATCATCTGACAAGAGAATAAAGAATAGAAAACTTCCTTTTCGGGCAAGCTACAGAAAAAAACCGGAAAGGGAGTTTTTTAGTGTGAGCAGCGAATGGAACAGCAAGGCGAAAGAAGAGGCGGGAAGAGAGCAGATCCGCATGTCGGGAGATCTGGGAAAGGATATGCAGTATCTCAAGGAGGTCCTGGCAGCGGAGCAGAATTTTGATGTGATCTATCGGGTGATCCATGTGGGAGGCAGGGAGGCCTGCATGTATCTGGTGGACGGTTTTTGCAAAGACGACCTGATGCAGAAGCTGCTGCAGGAGTTTATGGCGCTGACGCCGGATAAAATGCCAAAGGACGCCCACGAAATGTCCAAGCAGGTGGTTTCCTACGTGGAGGTGGACATTGAGGACAAGTGGAACAAAATCATAAACTCTCTGCTGTCGGGCGTCTTTGTCCTTCTGGTGGACGGGTATGAGAAGGCGCTTCTCATAGACTCCAGAACCTATCCCGCCAGAGGGGTGGAGGAGCCCGAGAAGGACAAGGTGCTGCGTGGCTCCAAGGACGGCTTCGTGGAGACGCTGATCTACAACACGGCCCTGATCCGCAGGCGCATCCGGAGCACCGATCTGCGCATGGAGATGATGAGCGCGGGGGAGAGCTCCAAGACGGATATCGTGCTTGCGTACATGGACAGCAGAGTGGATCACACGTTCCTGGAGGACATCAAGAGAAAGATTCAAAATATCAAGGTGGACGCGCTGACCATGAACCAGGAGAGTCTGGCGGAGTGTCTGTATCGGCGCACCTGGTTCAATCCGTTCCCAAAGTTCAAATATACGGAGAGGCCGGACACGGCTGCGGCGCAGGTTCTGGAAGGCAATATCGTGATCCTGGTGGACAATTCCCCTTCAGCGATGATCATGCCGACCACTATTTTTGACGTGGTGGAGGAGGCGGACGACTATTATTTCCCTCCCATCACCGGAACGTATCTGCGGCTGACCAGGACTTTGATCGCCCTTTTGACCTATCTGCTGACGCCCACCTACCTGCTGCTCGCCACCCATCCGGAGTGGGTGCCGGACAGCTTTTCCTTCATCCTTTTGAAGGAGGCTCCCAATGTGCCGTTGATCTGGCAGTTTCTCCTGCTTGAGCTCGCCATTGACGGCCTCCGTCTGGCGGCGGTGAACACGCCGAATATGCTGAGCACCCCCTTGAGCGTTATGGCGGCGCTGGTGCTCGGTGAGTTTTCGGTAAACAGCGGATGGTTTTCCTCGGAGGTCATGCTGTATATGGCCTTTGTGGCCATCGCCAATTACACCCAGGCCAACTATGAGCTTGGATATGCGTTAAAATTCATGCGTATTCTGGACCTGGTTCTGACACAGCTTTTCGGGCTGTGGGGGTATGTGATCGGTATTTTGATCGCCGTGCTGTCCATTGCCCTAAACCGCACCGTATCGCACGGAAGCTATATCTATCCGCTGATCCCCTTCGACTGGAAGCTTTTGAAAAGCCGGCTGATCCGCAGGAGGCTTCCGGGGGCCAAGGCGCCGGAGGGATCTTCCGGCCAAAGCTGATTTTTGTGTCGAAACGAATACGAACCATTTTTTTCCTTTCTCATAATATAAAGAAAGAGTAACCGTCTGAGAAAGGAAAGCTTATGCAGGACTATTTGTTTGATGAACAGTGCGATAAATTTCCTATTGCTATGGCCTATGTGCCCTGGCAGCGTTTTGATAAGATGTACGACGACCTGGAAAAGGCATATAAAATCGGGACCGTGTTTCCGGAGTTGAATAAACCTTTCACGGGAAGGAGATGCGTCTGATGGGAAATGAAGAGCAGCTGCTTAGAGACATCGGCATTGTCGGTTTTGTGATGGAGGATTTGATGGAGTATCTGGACACCCATCCCTTCGACCGCAATGCAATGGAGTATTTCAATCACTATGCGCGGATCAAGAACCAGATGAGCAAGGAATTTGCCCAGAAGTATTATCCTCTTACCGTAAACCTGGCAGAGTGCAGCAAAGAGTGGAGCTGGGGCGCGGCGCCCTTGCCCTGGGAAGGAGCGTGCAAGTAAATGTGGAATTATGAGAAGAGACTTGAGTTTCCGGTAAACATTAAGGAGCCTAACGCACAGCTGGCACAGGTCATCATCTCCCAGTACGGCGGGCCGGACGGAGAGATGAGCGCCAGCATGAGGTATCTGTCCCAGCGCTATTCCATGCCTTACCGTGAAGTGGCGGGCCTGCTCACCGACATCGGCACGGAGGAGCTGGCGCATCTGGAGATGGTCGCAACGATCGTACACCAGTTGACCCGCAACCTTTCCATGGAGGAGATCGAGGCGTCCGGACTGGATAAGTACTATGTGGATCACACGCTGGGCATATGGCCCCAGGCAGCCGGAGGCATCCCGTTTAACGCCTGTGAATTTCAGGTAAAGGGAGATATCATCACCGATCTGATGGAGGATATGGCGGCGGAGCAGAAGGCCCGTTCCACCTACGACAACATCCTGCGCCTTGTGAAGGAGCCGGATGTGTGCGAGCCCATCAAGTCCCTGCGCGCCAGAGAGGTCGTACACTTCCAGAGATTCGGCGAAGCGCTGCGCATTGCGCAGGATAAGTTAAACTCCAAGAATTTCTATGCGTTCAATCCGGGCTTCGACAGATGCGAGGACTGCAACGGCAAATGCAGTAACTAAAGCAACAACGAAAGCAATAACAAAAGCAATAATGAAAGCGGGATCCGATCCCGTCAAAAAAGCCTCACAGCCGGTCTGCTGTGAGGCTTTACTCTTGGTGATGTCTGTTGCGTCATTGGTGACGGCGACAGCTCAAAACCGTGATATCCTGTCAGGAAAGCGGTTGACATTTCTTCAGTTTTTTCCCGGTGACGACACAGATCAGGATCCCAAATACGCCAAGGAGCAGCATCATCAGCGCTGCGCCGGATCCCTTGCCGGTGCCAAAGAGCATCTTTAGCAAGGGGAGATCCCCGTATGCCCTCATAAACGGTTCGCATACGTTATCCACCATAAAACCGCCTGCAAACAACCCGATGGGAATGGTGAAAAACTGAAGCGTGTTGCGACATGCGTAGACACGTCCCTGCAGATCCACGGGAATGGCCGTCCGGAGTACCACATCTAAATTCGCGTCCATGATCGGGACCAGGATCCAGCCGATGATCTGCCCCACACACCATAGCAGGGGCGATCTGGAAAACGCTAACAGGAAATTTTCGGTTCCCAGGGAAAACAGCATGGTCCAATAAATGATCCTTATCCGGTTTTTCGGCTTTGGCAAAGCGGAGACCGCCAGACTGCCGACGATCATCGCGACGCCGGAACAGGATGTGACAATTCCCAAGACCGCCTTGCCGCCCCTCGGATTGGGGAGCACATAGCCGGGCAGTGCGGCGTCAAAGGCGGACGCTGCCAGATTCACACCGGACATAAACAAGATCAAGGTCATAATAAGCGGCGTATCTCTCAAAAATTCCAGCCCTTCTCTGGCGAGAACGAGTACGCTTTCTTTTTTGTCCGTTTTGGTTTCCGGTATCCTGACCAGAAACAGCAATGCGGTAAACGCGACAAAAAAGCTGCTGATATCGACCGCGATCACGCCGTTAAGCCCCGAAAAGGAGTACAGCGCCGTGGCGATCAAAGGGTTTGATATGGAGATCAGGCTCCTTGACAGAGAGCGGAGTCCGCTGGTCTTTTGGTAATACTTTTCCGGCATGATAAGCGTCATAGCCACCTCGCTGGCAGGCTGCTGAACGGTATTCATCAATCCGGAAACCACGTTCAAAGCGTATAAATGCCATACCATCAGCCGGTCCGACCGGAACAATACAAAGATAACCGCCGTGCAAACTGCGGCGAACACATCGCAGCCAAGCATGGTTTTCTTTTTGTCAAAGCGGTCCGTCAGGGCTCCGGCAAATATGCTCATCAATACATAGGGCGCATAAGAGCATATGGTAAGCGCCGCCGTACTCAGAGAGGAACCTGTCTTTTCATACAGCCACAGTGTCAGCGCAAAGCTTGTGATGCTGCTTCCAAGCTGCGATACGCTTTGCGTGCTCCAAAGTATCAAAAAATCTTTTAGCTCGTATAATTCTTTTTTGTTGATCAATTTCATTTCTTTGCTCCTTTTGTTTTCTGAATTTCTCAAACAGGAAGCAAAGTCTGAGGATATCGGCAAATGCGATTCCTCCATGCAGTCTCCTCAGACTCTGCATGGAGCTGCCGCAATATAAAGTATCATTTTGTCCTCCTTTCCAAAGCGTTATGCTGCGTTATTCCGCTTTCATTTTATTATAAAACAATTTCCTGGGTGGGGACAAGAAAAAGTATTGACAGATGGGGGTAAAAATTTATGTCTTTGGGCAGAAAACACTGCGATGGGCATTGTATGGTTGTGCGCAGGAATGATAGAAATCATCCTCGGACTGGTAAAACGCAATAAAGAGAAGAAAAATAAGTAAAAGAAAAAGTAAGTAAAAGAAAAATAAATAAAAGTCAGGTCCAGCCTGCGGAGGAGCAGATGTTTTGCAATGTGGTTTTGGGATAAAAAGGGAGCATACCCTGGCGGTGCAGCTCGGTCGGCTGTCGCGTCGGGTATGCTCCCCTTGTCTGCATAAAACGGCTCTCAGCCGCCGGAAAGGCGCTTTTGCCGATTATGCGTTTTGGTCTGTCGGTTATGCGTTCTTCTTTGCTTTCTTTGCCTCCAGAGCCTTGTCGGTGGGTCTTACCAGGGCAAGGCAGATGACGAGTGCGATCACATACAGAACGATGGTAGCGTACAGAACACACTGATATCCGGTGGGATTGACCAGGGTGCCGTCATGATCGATCCATTCTCCGAAGTGGTTTACGATCCAGGTAGCAAGCTGGTTTCCGGTCAGACCGGCAAATCCCCACGCGGAGAGGGTGAGCCCGTGGATTGCGCTGATGTTGCCCATGCCGTAGTGGTCGGACAAAAGGGTGGGAACGTTGGAGAAGCCTCCGCCGTATCCTGCGTTTACCACAAAGATCAGACACAGAACCAGCACGGTCAGAGCGATGTTGCCCTCGCCGTTTTTGATGCCTCCGGTCAGGATCACCAGTCCGGTGAACACGATGGAGAGAACAAAGATCAGCTTATAGATCGTGTTTCTGTCCTTCATAGTGTCCGCCCAGGCGGAGAAGCCCAGACGACCGCCGGCGTTGAACACGGCGGAGACGGTGGAGATCACACCGACCATGGAGGCGAGACCGATACACTTTACGATCATCTTCTCCTGAGAAATCAGTGCGAGACCACAGGTAATGTTGATGTAGAACATCAGCCAGATGCCGATATAGTTGGTGATGGGCTTGGACTTGATGACAGCCAGCATACTCTGGCCTTTTTCCTTCTTCTGGGGCTCATGCCAGCCGTCCGGCTTTTTCAGCAGAAGATGGCCGCAGAACATCATCACAAAGTAAACCACAGCCAGGATCAAAAACATCTTGTAGATGCCGCCCTCGCCCAGTCCGTTTAACATTGCCTGCATGATCGGGCTGGCGATCGCCTTTGCCGCACCGAATCCGGCAACGGCAAGTCCAGTTGCGAGGCCTTTTCTGTCTTCAAACCAGAGCATCAGGGTCTTTACAGGGGACAGATAGCCGGTGCCGAGACCGATGCCCATGATAAATCCGTAGCACACATAGATGCCGAGCAAGGAGACCATACTGCCCGGGTGCGCGCCGCCGTAGTAGATGAAGAAACCGGTTCCTGCCATGCCCAGCGCAAAGCAGATGGCGGCGATCAGGGAGGACTTATGTATGTCCTTTTCCACTACATTTCCGAGGAATGCTGCGGACATGCCCAGAAAGAAAATGGCAAAGCTGAATGCCCACTCGGTGGCACTCTTTGAAAAGCCGATGTAATCGGCGATCTCCTGACTGAAGATCGACTAGCAGTATACGGTACCGATACTGCAGTGGAGCAACAGAGCAGGGATGGCGGCGCGGCACCATTTGTTGGAACGCCAGCCGCTTGTGTTCTTTGTGTTTTCCATAATCACACTTCCTTAAAATTATTCTTTGGTCTGTCCGGAGCGATTTCTGCGCTGCTTTGTCACTTTGGCAGGAATCTCCAAACAGAGATATTATATACCCTATGCGGTAAAGTTTCAATATCTAAATTCCCCTTGAGTTTCCGTACTTTTATCCACAGCAGGACACTTTTATCCTTGCTGCAATAAACAACTTTCAAAAATTGGCCAA
>CANRLX010000051.1 GCA_947631615.1 uncultured Acetatifactor sp. | reverse complement strand
TTTACCGCACCCTATCGCAAAAATAAAGTGCATAAGTTACGTTCCTGGTAACTTACACACTTTATCTTACACGGCCAACAAGATCGTATATATCAAGGGCTATTAATAGACGATCATCAGCAACCCATATTGGCAAACAGGTCATTGGAATATGTACCATTTTCGATAAGGTTCCGGACAGCTACCTTCACTGCCTCTTTGTCCTCCTGGTAGGTCATGCCGAACCACTTATCCTGGGTGGGCAGAACCTTGACCTTCGCTTTTCCCTCCCGGATATGCTGGTCAAGGATCTCCGGCAGGAGGTATTCGTCATGCAGCGGGTCCCTGATGGACGCCCGAAAGGCCGAGAAGCCCGTCCGCAGTTCCTCCAGGAACGCCGGCGTCAGCATCCACATGTTCATGGAGACGAGCTGATCTCCATCCAGCGCCTCGAACCCGCTGCCTGTCCGTACAGCAGCGCCTTGGGGCGTTTTTATGATGCTCCGCGTCTCCCGGATATTGGCAAGATACCCGTTGCCATCCACGGCACAGAGGCCACGGGTCACGCCGCCCGCATCGGAAAGCGTGTTCTTCAGCGCGAATCCGATCATCCCGTATCGGAACGGTTCCGTCGGGTCGTATCCTTCCATGAAGCCTTGAGCCTGGACAAAGGCGTGCTTCCCATAGTAGTCATCCGCATTGATGACGGTGAAGGGCCCGTCCAGCAGACCCCTGCAGGCCAGAAGAGCATGCCCCGTGCCCCAGGGCTTCTTCCGCCCGGCAGGCAGATCGTCCATCTCCTGGAACACATATTCCAGCTTGATGCTCAGCGGTGCCAGGCACCGCTCCAGCCTGTCGCCGATAACCGCGCGGAAGTCGTCGTCATATATGCTCCGGCAAATGATAAAAACCACACGCCCAAAGCCTGCCTGCACGGCGTCATGCACGGAATAGTCGATGATCAGCTCCCCGTTTGGCCCTACAGGCTCTAACTGCTTGATCCCTTTTCCATACCTCGCCCCGATCCCGGCGGCCAGAATGACCAGCGTTGTCTTTCTCATGTTCTGTTCTTATCCCTTCAGTTCCTGCTCGCTCATCTCCAGCTCGGCAGCAATGACCTGGTCCATGCTGTATAGAACTCTTTCAATCCCGCCGGAACAAATCCCGCGTGTATACCTTCTCCGCTACGTCATCCAGGCAGGGGTCATACCGGTTGGCCAATATCGCCTGGCTCTCCGCTTTGAATCGGGCAAGGTCGTTCACCACTTCGCTTCCGAAGAACGTGCTCCCATCCTCCAGCGTCGGCTCGTACACGATCACTGTCGCGCCCTTCGCCTTGATCCGCTTCATCACGCCCTGAATGCTGCTCTGCCGGAAGTTGTCGGAATTCGACTTCATCGTCAGCCGGTATACCCCGATCACGCACCGCCTCTCCTCGCCGGCGCTGTAATCGCCCCGGTTAAAGTAGTCGTAGTAGCCCGCCTTGCGCAGCACCCGGTCCGCGATAAAGTCCTTCCGCGTCCGGTTGCTCTCCACGATCGCCTGTATAAGGTTCTCCGGCACGTCCCGGTAGTTGGCCAGCAGCTGCTTGGTGTCCTTCGGCAGACAGTACCCTCCGTAGCCGAAACTGGGGTTGTTGTAGTGCCCGCCGATCCGCGGGTCCAGGCATACGCCATGGATGATCTGCTCCGTATTGAGCCCCTTCATCTCCGCGTAGGTGTCCAGTTCGTTGAAGAAGCTCACCCGCAGCGCAAGGTATGTATTAGCGAACAGCTTCACTGCCTCGGCTTCCGTGAAGCCCATCACCATGGTGGGCACGTCATCCTTCAGCGCCCCTTCCTTCAACAGCGCGGCAAATCCCTCCGCCGCCTGGACAAGCCGCTCGTCCGCCATGTCCGTTCCCACGATGATGCGGCTGGGATAGAGGTTATCGTACAGCGCCTTGCTCTCCCGCAGGAATTCCGGGCTGAACAGGATGTTTTTGCAGCCGGTCTTCGCCCGGATGCTCTCCGTGTAGCCCACCGGGATGGTGGACTTGATCACGATGACGGCCTCCGGGGCGTACGCCATCACCTGCTCGATGACCGTGTCCACCGCGGAGGTGTCGAAGTAATTCTTGCCCGAGTCATAGTTGGTAGGCGTGGCGATGATGACCAGTTCCGCGCCGGTATAGGCCTCCCTCGCGTCTGTGGTCACCGTCAGGTCCAGCGTCTTCGTGGCCAGATACTCCTCGATCTCTCTGTCACGGATCGGAGATTTTTTCTCTTTGTTGAGCATGTCCGCCTTGGCGGGCGTCAGGCATGTGGCATACACCTTATGCCGCTGGGACAGCAACACCGCCAAAGAAAGGCCAACATAACCGATGCCTGCTACTGCAATCTTTCTGTCGCTCATAAGTAGCCCTCTCTTTTTCAAATTCTTCAGCACAACATTTATGCCGTATTCGCTGTTTTTACTGCAAGCTCCTCCAGCCGCCAGCCAAAAATGCTACGCCACCAATAACAGGGCTCGCACAGCTAATCTCAGCCACCTCGTTTCTTCAGATGCTTTTTATTTCTGAATGCCTTTTTCCTGTTTCTCTTCCAGTAAAATACCCATCTTGCTCCTGCATATGGGATAGAACACGAGCCCAGGGCAGGCCTACCTGCCTGGCCACCTGCAAAGACGGGAATACACCGCTCCGGCCTTCTTGCCCAACGTCTTCTCAATGACCTGCCTGCGCCGGAATCTCCTCTGGGCCTCCGCGGGAAAAAGCCATCCCATTCCGCTCCCCACCTTGGTATGACATGGATTGCAGAGACCGCAGGGCTCTCCGTCAATGGGCGTATGACAGAACCATATATGCTCCATCACGTCCATATAGCCCCACGCTTTGACGTTCTCCAGCATCTGCCTCTCTGTGATATCCAAGATTGGCAGTATAACATTTCCCAGTACCAAATTGAGGACATCCTCTGACTTCTCGCAGTCTATTATCGTCCCGTGATCTGTTCTCTTGACAACGCCGTATTTCTCTATAAAATATGCTGTCTGCCTATGATCACCTACAACATTTTCGATGCACAGTTCAATCATAGGATACTTCCATGCGGCCAATCTGGCGATCCAGTCATGCTGTATCCCATATTCAAACTCCTCATGAAATCTTTTCCATGCATCAGTTATTGCCGCATTCTCTTTGATATCCTCCACTTTTATGACGTCGACCGGTAGAAATGTCGCTCGCGTCTCCCAGCGGTTTTGGAGAAGTTCTGTGATCGTGCGAATCACGGCCTGCTCCCGCTGATTGCTTCCTCTGCCTTGGTCAAGGATATAGACAGGCTGGATATCGATTGGCTCTTGGGAGAGTTCGATCACTCTGTATGTCGAGTCCCAGCCGCCCGTCCAAAGAATCGCGACTGTTTTGTCAGGAAGATACCCCCCGATTTTTTGTTCATGACGTCTTTCTCCATAATTTTTCCTCCCAATGTTTATCGGTGATCTTCTTTGCTTGAAAACCGGACCTTATAGATAATACTCCTTATACCACTCGGCAAATTTCCGCAAGCCCTCCCGCAGAGGCGTGTGGGGCCTGAAGCCAAAATCACGCTCCAGCGCGGACGTATCCGCATACGTCACCGGCACGTCTCCCGGCTGCATAGGCACCAACTGCTTGTGGGCTTCAAAGTCATAGTCCGCTGGCAGCACGCCCGCCCGGATCAGTTCCTCCTGTAGGATCGTTACGAAGTCCAGCAGATTCTCCGGTTGGTTGTTGCCGATGTTGTACACAGCGTACGGCGGCACCGGCAGCCCATCCTCCCCGTTCTTTTTCTCCGGCGGGCACTGCATCACCCGGATGACGCCCTCCACGATATCGTCTATGTAGGTGAAGTCCCGCTTACAGTTGCCGTAGTTGAAGATCTGGATGGTCTTCCCCGCCCGGAGCTTGTCAGTAAAGCCGAAGTAGGCCATGTCAGGCCGCCCGGCAGGGCCATAGACCGTGAAGAAACGAAGGCCGGTAGACGGGATATCATAGAGTTTGGCGTATGCGTGCGCCAGCAGCTCGTTGCACTTCTTTGTCGCCGCATATAGGCTGACAGGGTTGTCCACCTTGTCGTCGATCGAAAACGGCACCTTCTTATTGCCACCATAGACAGAGGAAGACGAGGCGTAGACCAGATGCTCCACCGGATGATGGCGGCATGCCTCAAGGATGTTGTAGAAACCGACGATGTTGGAGTTTATATAGGCATCCGGGTGATCGATGGAATACCGCACGCCAGCTTGGGCAGCAAGGTTAACAACGATACTGGGATGGTACTGCCCAAACACGTTGTCCACCAGCGCCTTGTCCGCCAGATCACCCTTGATGAAGGTGTGCTTTACAGCGCTGCCTGCCGCGGTTTTTTCGATCTCCGCCAAACGGTATTTCTTCAGGCGCAAATCATAGTAGTCATTTATATTGTCTAAACTGATGATGTGGCCGGATGTCATATCCTGCAAAAGGCGCATGACCAAATTTGCACCGATAAAACCAGGCGAGCCGGTGACGAGGATCGTTTCACATTTTTGAACTGTTGACAACAGGCAGTCTTTTTTCATTGCATGTAAATCTCCCATGGTTGCCTCCCAAATAACCGCTGATATACACTGTCCCCGAGGGAAGTTATTATACTCATAGTTTTTCTGACCGGCCGCACTGATGAGGAAGAACACTCTGATATACCATTTGAGACCAGAGCGTTCTCAGAGCAGGAAACATGATTCAGTGTTACCGCAACGGCCTCTATGGTACGCATAGCCCCATATTTTCTATCACTTTCCTTCACGCTCATAGCCGACCTCCTCAACTGATATTTCCATTACTTCTCTCCGACCAAAACCCGAGTTGTTTTCCATCTCATGAGGATCATGGAAATAAAAAGTGATCCTACGATCGCTGCAATGAAATTCATACCTGCGTTGAACCACGGACTCACCCTGCCGTTCAAAAGTGCGATGCTGATGTAAATTATCTGTTTTTGTATCTGATCCTCATGCCAATATAGAAAAACACGATATAGCAGAACGCTGTCCAAATGCAGAACACATTGGCAAACAGCTTTGCTCCAACTATGCCAGCGCCGTAAAAGGCGAGCACAATTGCCCATCCAACCGCAGGCTTCTTTAATAGCAGATTTTTCATCGGCCAGACTATGCCAAACACCCAAAAGAGCATCCATAAGAACCACAACTGACTTGGGTCAATGCAAAGGATATACTTCTTTGCCATATAGGCCAGATCCCAACGGAAAAAATAATCCGTGATCGGAGCTACCCATATAAGCATCACAAACGCATATGGCACGATCAGTCTCGTTATCTTATTGCGAAGAAACGGTATATATTTACGATACCCCCCCCCGCCAATTCTGTAGGCAAATATATACCCCGAAACGAGTGTAAAAGCATAGATATGAAAGTTGCCGATCAAAGTATATAGAAAACGCAAGCTATCGGACTCAACTTCCGGAGGCTCCGCAAACCAATTGCCGCTCCAAAGCGCGACCGCATGTCCAAGTATGACAATGAGCATTAAAACTGTTTTTAAGAATTTGCAGTTTTCAAGATAAATACCGTCCTTCTGGGTCATGTCATCACCTTTTCTTCACAAATCTAACAACGCAACCTATTTGTGTTCTATATGCTATAAGGTTAACACATGCGCTAACAGCCAACACAATGATTCCGACCTTTATAGCTAAGAAAAACCACTCCACATATGACGTGCAGTACATTACAATCCCACGCGTGAATAGATAGGATGCGGTTGCCACGACTGCATCGGACATCAGATAACCTATGAAATATCTTGCGGGTCTTTGAATAATATGCTTCTGCAAGTACCAAACAAAATAACAGGTATGATAAAACATTGCCACAAGGGTCCCTGCGGCCGCTCCGACCAGACCGTATTTAAATACAAATAACACTGTAATCACGATATTAAGGCCAGCAGAAATATATGCGCCGTTCTGTGTTTCCTTAAAATGTCCCGCCGCCTTAATTACCCTAAAGTACGGAATACGCAGGCACTGCGTTCCATAGGCTATCACCAGTAGCGCGCCAAAAAATGGGGCGATATAGTCAGCATCTGTTATTCCTTTCGTGTAAACTGATATAAAAGCAACAATAGTTATCGCCGCGATCGTGAAAATCAGAGTGACGCCCGCATGCGTGATCCACTCGACAGCCTCGAATGTTTTTATCAATTTATCTTTCTCATCCTTGGCTATCATATTTCCGAAAAGCGATTCCAAGCCGGTCGCTGCTGTCATGATGATTTGTTCCACGCCGTTTGTCACACCATAGTATACAGAATAAATCGAAACATTTTGAAGAGTCGAAAACAGCGTCAATACTGCAACATCTATATTTTGACATACAACTGCAGCGAGATGCTGGGAAAAGCCATTCCACTTCTGTTTGATCGGCTCGCCGACAAATTGAATGTTCCTATTGATTTGATAATGTCTTTTGACATAAACAGACTGTAAAATAGGTCTTGCTATAAATACCAATGCGGTTGTCAATTTCACAGTATGAATGGATGCGCCCAGTCTCATCAGGATAACAGAAAATAACGTGTTCAGTATGATCGTTGCGATCTGCATGATCAGAGATACATATGATCTTTGATCTGCGTTCAGCAAAAGCTGGTAGGTCATCCCGAACAAATACTGCACCAATGTACTGATCGCAATGATCAGAAGAAGGGAAACCGTAAACCATATGTCATAATTTCCCTGGAGCATTGTGGGAAAAATAAAGCAAAGAGCAAATACGTAAACGATAAAGACATACGCCAATCTCCTAAAGAAGCGTTCAGAAGATTTTATGACTTTACTTATTTGTGCTGTATTTTTTTCAGCTAAAGGCTTATATAAATTTGATTGAACTACTGCCCCTACACCCATGTCCAAAAGAGAAATAAAACTTAAAAAATGGCCAATAGAAGACACGAGCCCGTTTACAGATGAACCATAATATATAAGCATATACCGAGGCAAAATAAATCCGCAGATTAATGTGACTACCTGTTTTAGGAGCCCGAAAAATGTATTTAATATAAGTTTTTTTCTCCGAAGCATAAGTATCCTCTGTGCATAATGTCTACTTACATATGGGAGAAATGCTCATTTCACGCTGTCCCATAGCCAAAGAACAAGCGGGTATAGTTCCTTTCACGACTGTTCCAGCGCCAATAACACTGTTTCTCCCAATATGTGTGTCTCTGAGTATAGTCACATTTGCCCCGATCCAACAACCATCCTCAATGACAACACTTCCAAGTTTAAAGCCGGGAAAGACACCATCTTCTGAAAATATGTGATCGTGATCATATATTGTTACCCCCGGACCAAATAGCACATCGTTACCAATATCTATTGAATGCCTGCATACAACGATACAGTTTCGATTGAAATGGACGTCATTCCCAACACACAATATACCCCCCCCACATGATGAAAGAGATACATTTCTTTGAAAAGTGATATCTTTTCCCAGTCGAATCCTGCTGCTTTCATTGATAATAATCTGTGTGTCTCTTCTTTTTCTGAACAGGCCATTGAAGCTTAACATATTTCTCCATTTGATTCTCGACCAAACGGTAGACAAAACAATATTAATGCGCCTAAATACTTTTTTCACTATACCCTTCACCCTCACTATTCCTGCATCGAATCGCTGAGTCCCTTTAAAAGGAGCTCTCTATGAGCCTCACATTCAATAAAGTTGCGTATAGCGAGCCGCCGCCCGTCATCAAAGCATTTATTGACATACCATTTTCGGAATTTAAGTCCAAACAGCCGGTTCAACACTCTCGTAATCAGTAGTTTTGGGGCCATCATATACAAATATTGTTGCAACATTGATTCAGCAAAAGAGCGATACTTTTTTTCTATAAAACCGCTGATACGGATCTCGTTGCTACGTCTCTCAAAATCCTGGATAATTTGCTTCGCATCATCTTCCGCTGCCATGCGGACGACGTTTCCCTTTTTGACGATTGGAATATATGATATCTGGAAATCATCATCAACTGCGATCAATACACTTGCCTTCCAGAGCGCATCGTCCCGGCCGTCAAAGATGAAGTTTCCCTGCCCATATACGATCGTTCCGCCCAAATATTTTTCTTCGCAGCCGATACAATGCGTGTGCTGGCAGATAATCAGGTCTGCGCCTTTTTCAATGAACTTACGGCATACCTTTTGCAGATCAGGCGATGGGTACTGATAGTGCTCCTTGCCGCCATGGTATAAAACGATCGCAAAGTCACACTCCGCTTTCAGTTCCCGTACATGATCAAACGATGCAAAAGGGTCATAAGGATTAGCGCCAGGCATTGAATCGGATACAATGGTAAATTCATGCTCCGCGCAGGCGTACACGCCGATCTTCTTTCCTGCATTTTCAAAGATATACGGTTTCGCCGCCTCTTTCGGCGTGTTTCCTGCTCCAAGGCATGCTATCCCCACCTCGGCAAGCGCCCTCCGGGTCGAATCAAAGCCCTGGATGCCCTGGTCCAGGATGTGATTGTTCGCAAGCGTCAGCAGATCGATCCCCAACGCCTTATAGCCATTCACTGTTTTATACGGCGCAATCAGATTTGGTCCGCACTTTTTGATGGGACTTTCCTTGTCCGTAAGCGGAACTTCAAGATTAAAAATACGGTATTCGGCTCTGCTTAAGACTAAGAACAGCTCATTGCCGACAAGCTCTTTCACATTCCCGGTCTCGAACAACTCATAGTTGCTCATTGTAGGGACTACATCCGCACCGATCAATATACTCATGCAATGATCCCTCTATACTGCTGGCAGATCTATCATATCTCCAAGGAAGCTATTCCACTGGTCCGGCTCAAATGTGCCAAAACCAGATGCAGGATAAAACGTCAGCTCCCCAAAGTACATTTTTCCGATTATCTCATAAAAATCTACACGCAAGAAAGGAACGCCTATAGATAAAACCGCCGCTGCAGCCTTCATCTGTTCAAATGTAAC
Organism: uncultured Acetatifactor sp.; assembly: GCA_947631615.1. Classification (GTDB taxonomy): domain Bacteria; phylum Bacillota; class Clostridia; order Lachnospirales; family Lachnospiraceae; genus Acetatifactor. Next base: position 11,983 of record CANRLX010000051.1, on the reverse strand, counting down.
GGGTCTGGGAATTTCACAATTACTAAACGGCTTGTGCGGCAGAGCAAGTCCCGTAAATTCCTGATGACTCCAGTCCATATCAAAAAAATCTATAGTTTCGTTATTACTTCGGTCAGAGATCACCTGGCAATATTCCGGTTTTCCGTTAAAGCAAAAGAACTTGTAATCCCTTAAATCAGTCTGTAATGATTTACTGACAAATTTGATGAATACAACAATTCCATCAATTACTGTATACCCCCCCTCGAAACAGGCAGCTCTATCCAGTCACCGAGCGTTTCATCCCACTCTTCTGGTGTAAACTCCTCAAATCCGCTGCCTGGGTAAAATGTCATCTCACCAAAATAAATCTGTCCATCGGATTCATAAAAATCCACCCTGACGAATGGAATGCCTTCCGATAGTCTCTCCGCAAGTTCAATCATCTTCTCAAAAAGGAGTGGTTTTGGAATGGGCACTGTACTTTGGGGATAGTGCCGCTCAAAGAGAAGTGGGTTCCAATCCGGATCAAAGAATGTAACCTTCATGCCGTCTTCAGAAAAACGTTCCGTTACGGTGAAAATACACTTGACTTTGCCTCCGAAACACATAAACTTATAGTCCATCAGCTCCTCATCGCTCTTCGGATTCTCTTCCCGAAGCACAAATACAGCAAAATCACTGATTAAGATATACCCCCCCCCCGTGGGAAGACTTATCCATTTGCCCATTTCTTCATCGAAGCTTTCTGGAGTGAATTTACCAAAACCAGATTCATGGTAAAATGTCAGTTCACCAAAGTAGATGCGGTCATCGATACAATAAAAGTCCGTGCGGACGTGAGGAATGCCAGCTGACAGCGTACGCGCCAGCTCCATCATTTTCTCAAGCTGCTTAGGGCGTTCGATCCGTCGGGTCGGGTCCGCGTGGTATTGGATAGCTGCTTCTATGTACTGCCAGTCGGTGGTGTAAAGGTTTCGCTTATGTGCAACGAAGCGGTCATAATCCACTTCGATTAGTTTGGGCTCACCGGAGAAGTTGAAGATCTTGTAGTCCTTCAGTTCGATACCGGATTCGTCAGTCATATACTGCTCAGCGATGATGCGAGGAGCAACATTTTTGTAAGGCCACTCCCGGCCCATCCAATAGAAATTGCGCTTCAAACAGCTTTCAATTTTCTTCTTCGCCTTTGAAATATCCAGAGTGGCTTTATCCTTAACGATCACCAAGCCGCCGGAATCATGGGTGCATTTCAGCACAAATTGATTGGGAAGCTTATCGAAGTCAATATCATCAAAATGGTCCCAAACTCCAAGCGTTGGGATCAGATACTCCTTACCTATGCGTTCTTCGACCCAACTCTTTGCACTAAATTTATCGACCATAGTGGTATACTCTGGCTTGCGGTCGTAAAGCTTAAGCCATTGAAGCTTTTCATTGAATGTCTTTGGGTCCTCTAAATCAAGGTCATGCCCCATCGTTAAGCGATATTTTCTTTTTAGAAACTCTTCGTCACTTAAATAATGAAGTCCATGTGAATCCAAGGCTACGCCGCGATAGTCACGATCTAATATAAGTCTTTTGATGTTTCTTATCTTCATATATATGCCTTCAAAATTCCATTCGCTATGAAGTATTACTCAGTCTATTTCACATTATTTATCAGGAAATTTCTTTTATCTTTCAAACTCATTCCAGGGCTCTTGTAAAAAGTTCCCTTATCGAGATTCCTTTCATAGTATTCGTCCAATGAGCATATTACTTTCGCCGGGACGCCCGCAGCAACGCTATCAGAGGGAATATTTCGAGAAACCACGCTCCCGGCACCAATAATCACGTTATCACCGATCGTCACGCCAGGCAAAACAATTACAGAGTGACCAATAAAGCAGTTATTTCCTACTCTAATGCGTCCCATTTTATCATGCGGTTCTGTAAAATATCTTTTACCCCCCCCCGCTTATATCCATTTAGGACTTTTACGCCGCCATCATGAGGAACCAATGTTACATTCACTGATATCAATGTGTCTGATCCTACAGAAACCAAATATGGCTCTGTACTGAAGCACTGTGTGGAACTTAGAATTCGGGTCCCTTCTCCAATTTCAGCTCCCTGCCGTATTAAAAACGCTCTTTTTCTCTCATTGCTGGAATTATTATACTTGTTTTGCATCCAATGAATAATTGCTTTGAGCACAATCATATCCCCCGTGATCTTGCATATCATCATTTTGAAAACTGATCGACTTTAGCAGTCTGTTTATGCCGGCGCAATTATGGTTCTGCTTACCATATCATCCTTCCTCTTCATATCCTTGATACGATTCACTTCTAACCAATACAGCAGAAGGTAAACATACGTTTCCTTTTCCAAATACGAAACACGACCATAATCCATGGCAAGATTGATCATGAGCAAAACAAAACAGATATCCCATTCTTTATCTCTGAATTGTCTATTCCTTATCAGCGTTGTCAGTATATAGGCGTAAATAGAATAATAAATAACAAATCCAATCATACCTCCACACGCTAGCATTTCAACAAAATTATTGTGAAGATAATGATCTACTCCATACAACGATTTAGTATATAACCTCGCATTGTCAATACCGATCCCTGCAATTGGATGTTCTTTGAATATATCTATGCCAAGCTTAATATACTGAAGTCTTGACCATCCGGATGTATCTCGCGTTCCTTTTCCGGCTAATAATAATCCCAAATCAAACATTCTATCCAGCAAGTTATTAAACATAGGCAATTGCAGAACAAAGAACATTAATACAATCCCAATGATAACTGTAAAAGCAACTTTGCCAATTGAATTCAACAATTTCTTGTTATCGAAATTTTTGAGGATCAAAAGTGCTATGCATCCGGCAACTAATACGACCAGACCTTTTCTGCTCCCCGCCGCTGCAATAATAACAACACCCGGGATCATCATCGCATCGGATATTCTAAAACCTTCATATAGCGTATAGTAAAAATTTATGACCACTGCAAATGCTGCGCACATGCCTATACTATTTGCATTATTAATATCATTGCTGAGTCGGATATTATTTTGAACAATATAAACAAAGTTTGACCATCCAAATGCGGCAATAGTGTATATCAGTACAATATAACTCCCCCATTTAATCAACCTCAACAAATTATCAAATCCGGCCGCGCTATCCTTGGCGATAACCGTTTTCATTAACCACATCGCGATCAGTAGTTCAATTATGAGTTCGCCTTTATTGGTTGCGTATCCCGAATTCTCAGCCCAAAGTGCACTAATATAACAGTATAGTCCAAATACAAGCATATACAATATATATGCATCAAACTTTAACAGCATCTTGCCTCTGTTTTCTATTGCATAGACAGAAAATAGACAAATCATCGTGATTCCAAGAATCAACGTAGTTCTATTATTATTAAACAGGGTATAGAATAGAACGAATAATATAAGTGCGCCCATCCACGATAATTTTATTCTTTTAAAAGTTTTATTACTCTTAATCATATAAATTACCTGTTGCCCTAATTAAGCAACTGCACCCATCTTTCGCAGATAGCGTCTGCTGCTAGTTTTCTTCTGATGCGAATGGCATTTTTGCTAAGCATTCTTGTTTCTTCAGGCTTCTCCACAATTCTTTTCATTGCTCTATACAAAGGCATCTCCTCACCAACAGGCACCAGAAGACCATTTACCCCATCCTGTATCGTCATTCTCGCGCCACCAACCGGACAATCTGTGCAAATTGTTGGCACTCCCATAGCAAGAGCTTCCAACATCGAATTAGAAATACCCTCATAGTCTGAAGATGAAACATACATCGCTGCTGTATTCATCCTCTCATTTATATCGTTTACAAACCCCGGGAATACGATATATTCTCGAATATTAAGTTGTTCAGCAAGCTCTTTTAGATTGTTCTCTAATGTTCCTCTGCCATATATTTTCAATATATATTCCGGATAACACCTATGGAATTCAGCAAATGCTCGTATAAGCATTGGAAAATTCTTTTGTTCCTCAAGCCGCCCTGCGGCAATAATGATCTTTTCTCTTTCTCCGGTATAGGGCTCTGGCAGATCTGCCCGCAGAGGATTTGGGATTATAAGACTTTTCTTTTGTATACTCCTTGAAAAGTATTTTTGCGCATCCGGTGTTTGAAACACAATACAATCGGACAACTCATAAGATAGGGTCCTTAATAATTTCGCTAGTTTCTTAGCGGGATCTTTACTGGGATCATTTCTATCTGATACTATGATCTTTCTTGTTGATCCCAATGTTGCAAAAACAGTATCGCGAATAGCTCCATACAGGAAAGTGATTACATAGTCCCCTTCAATTAGTTTTCTTAGCTCAATCAATTTTTTAGTTCTCTTAATTACTGATTTGCATCCTGACGAATCAAGATAATCAACTTTTACTGTGCTTGGAATCTCATATTCTATAAGGTTTTCATGCAGCATGATCAATTGTACTTCTATGTGATGAGCGCAAAAATAGTTGATAAGAGTGCTCATCACTCTTTCTGCGCCGCCCTTTGCGAGATATTTGCAAACAAATGTTACTTTCATAAGAACTCCTGTAGAATCCAATTGATAATACTTAAAGCAGCAATCTCATCTGATCAAATCCAGCCGTAAATACGGTTCAAGATTTCTTTATCCCTGACTTTCTCATCATTCCTTTGATCGCCATATCGATCCTGTAAGGATCTCTTGCAAATGGCAGCACTTGTTTGATAAATCCCTCTTTCCATAGAGCAGATCGATAATCCTTGATCAGCCGCTTCGGATGAAGGCAATAAAACGGCAGCCGCCGCGCATCCGCCAGTTTACTCAACTTTCCATCCTCATAGATCAGCTCCGAGAAGGTCCTTGCCTGATCTGCCGTCGGGTAAAACGCCATTTTTCTATACGCCATAACGGCTTCCTCCGCCGGAAGGACACCATCCGGGTATTCAAACCGAAGATAGTCATCTACAAATGTCAGTGCCCCATTTTGAAACGCCTCGATCATGGAGAAGTCCTTCATCTCACAATCTCCGTAAATCGGCACTGTCTTCTCGTCTTTCTCTTCATATCCCAGGACCGTCCCTATTTGGTTGAAAAGCATGACCTCAAGGATCGTGATCATGGACACATATGGCAGCGCATCCTTCTCGCGCTTTTCAGTAAACCAATAGCCGGAGATACTCATATCCGGAAAATTGTTACGCTTGGTATTTCCGAAATACAATCCTTCAAATTTACTCCCCGTGATCGTTTCCAGCATATTCTGGATCGTTCCATGCCAGCCAATATCTATCAACGCGTGATTCCCCGACTGGAACATCCCAAAACTATCCAGGTAATCTGCAATATGGTCATCCTGCTCTTTCAGCAACTCCAGGACACACCTGTTAAACGCCGGGAATTGCTGCATCAAATTTGTTTTTGGCAATAGCACTTCCTCAGGAACAATACCTGACGCATTACATATCCGTTCTGCTTCAGTATCGTCGATCTGCAGCTCTTCCAGCAGTTTTCGGGCTGTATACTCCCTTCTCCCCATCGTGTCAAAGACAGAAGACAGATCATTCTTTCTTACAACATATTCTTTCCGCAGGCTGGCCCGTGAGACCTCAAGATACGCTGTTCCTTCGTCTCCATAGATCTTTCGATAGACTTGGATCACGATGTTCATATCTCTGGCAAGAAAATACGCTTTTTCAATTTTTTTATCTGTTATCTGCTCATGGACCCATGTGGTGAATCCTAGAAGCAGCGGCCCCAGCGCCTCGTATCCCCAGCGGAACATCTCGCCTTTGTCCTGGTATAAGGGCAGTCTATTGTTGATGAAGGGGAACAGCGGGGTCCTGCCATTCTTAATGGTTTCTCCGGATATGAACGCCGTGTTCCTCATGACCGGGTCCACATAAAAACTGCCTATCCCCTTAATTCTTGGGATCAGGTTATCTGCCTTTTTTCGGTCCCCAAAATGGAGGATATCCGACGGTTTTACCCCCAGCTCCCCGATCACATAGTCATAAAGCTGGCCGGTTTTTTTCTGCTTCCCGATATCGGAGGATAAATACAATCTCTCATATCGGGTGATTCCGCATTTTACAAGCATCTGCTCGATCACGGCTTTAGGGAGATACATATCCGAAACAATGATCACCCGTTTTCCTTCGGAAAGGCACTGATAATACAGCTCCATTACCGGTATATTTGGCTCGCAGTAATCCAGTTCTACCTCGATCTCTATTCTCTTTAATTCAAACAGTCTTTTCGCGTCCGCGTACTCTTTGTTCTGTCCAAGCCTCTCATATATTTCATCCAGCGTGACCTCCCGCGAAGCGTTGTTCTCCCTTACCGACCTTTCCACCTCTGTTCTGGGTTTACGGAATCCCCCTATCGGTACCTCCGGATGACGGCGATTATATCGCCTTTCAACGACGTCGAATATCAGCGTTGGCGCTGAGACATCACGTTTGATAAGGGTATCGAAAATATCAAAGGATATCACGCCGTATCTTTTTGCTGTTTTTATGGCTTTTGTGATATCAAATTCAGGCCAGAACATATGCTTTTACCTATTCCGTGTATCGCTTCAGAACTGTTCCCTATGGGGTTTATGGAGCGATTGTTATATTACCAGTTCTCTTAAAATATGTATCGTCTTCTCTATTCCGGACCGTATATCCGTCCTTGCCTGCCACCCCAGCGTTTTGAGCTTTCCGTTCTCCAGCCTTGCAACGGTCGCCTTGCTGTAACCTGCGGCTTCGCTCGCATCAGGAATGTCAAAAACCACCTTTTTCCCGGCCGTTTCCGCGCAGAGCCCGGCAAGGTCCTTGAGTCGTATCTCCGAATCCTCATCGGCGATGTTGTAGGCTTCGCCGCTTTCACCCTTCAAGAGCACTGTAAGCATGCCAGAGACAACATCGGCCACATATGTATAGGAGTAAAACTGTTCGCCCGCGCTCTTAAGGATGATATTCTCCCCTGCCACCCCTTTGAGGATGAACTGGGACAGGGCCTTGGTGTCACTGCGCAGCATCGTGGGGCCGTAGACCCGAGCCAGCCGGGGGATCACCACGTCAAGCCCACATCGCTTTTTGTATGCCTGGCAGAGTGCCTCGCCGCAGCGTTTACTCTCCGGGTATCCCGCCCGCAGGGTGTTGCAGTCGATGTAGCCCAAGTAGCTTTCGTCAAACTTTCCCACGTCCCCCCGGTTTTCGCCGTAGATCTCCACCGAGGACGCAAAGAGGAACCGGACCGCGCCGTGCTCCGCTGCAAACCGCAGCAGGTTATCCGTGCCGATGATATTCGTAGTGATGGTACCGATGGGGTCTGTGGCATAGGCCACCGGGTGGGTATTGCTGGCCAGATGCAGCACATAGCCCACCTGGTCGATCTCCGGCAGATCGAGCGGCTGCCCGACGTCGGCGCGGATGAACCGGAACCATGGCTCATCCCACCAGCAGCCAAAGCGCTCCCGCGCTCTGTCCGCGTTCCGGCCCAGGGCATAGACCGTGCAGTTCATGCCGCGTTCCCGGTTGCGGTACCCGATCACATCCACCAGAAAGCTGCCGATCATACCGCTGGCGCCGGACAGAAGGACCGAGCTGTCCTGCAGCTTGTCCCATGGCAGATCTATCCTCGCCGCCTCCGCCACGTCCCGGCGGTACAGCTCGTTTTCATATACCTTCATTCCTGCCGTCCCGCCTTTAAGTAGCCCTTGAACATTTCCAGATCGTCTTTCGTCGTCAGCTTTATGTTTTTGTCCGACCCGGCAGCAAAATACAGCCGCACCCCCAGGTCCGCCATCATGGTATTGGTATAGGAAGAGCCGTAGATGCCCACGCCCTTTTCAAATGCCTCGTGGTATTTCTCATCCAGCAAACCGAACTTGTACGCCTGAGGCGTGGCCACTCGACGAAGCGTCTCCCGTGGTATGTACTGCACGGTGGAGAACTCGTCGTCCATCACGAAGATCTGCTCATTGTATGGCATGGAGGTCACCGCGTTGCCGTGCTGAGCGCACTTCACGATGACATCGGACAGCACGGACTGGTCGATCAGCGGCCGGATGCCGTCGTGGATCACCACGATATCCTCCGGCGCGCATTTGTCCTCCAGCGCGTATACGCCATTGCGGATGGACTCCTGTCCTGTGGCGCCCCCGGAGACCACCCATTGCAGTTTTGTGATGCCATACTGCTTGGCATAGGCCCGCACCACATCGTGCCAGCCGTCGATGCATACAACTTCGATCGCATCAATCTGAGGATGCCGCTGGAACCCCTCCAGGGTGTAGATCAGGATCGGCTTGTCATAGACATTGATGAATTGTTTGGGGATATCCTGTCCCATTCTGTGGCCGGAGCCGCCGGCTATGATGATCGCAACGTTCAATGGATCGACCTCGTAATCTCATGAGTAGAATATGCACTTCTGTTTAATGCCTTTATTTTTTGCTCCATGTCAATTCTTAAGCAAGTTATACATTGAATACAGCGTTGCAAGCGTATAAATCGCAAAATAAGCCAGCACAAAGCCCCTGGTAATGCTGAATATAACTGACAGCAGAAGAATGACCTGCATAAAACCGGAAGGAGAAGTAAGGTTCAGTGCAATGAGTTTGATTCCAGAATACTGGCTCTTATCCTGAATGCTTTTTGCGGAAGGATCGTGGGGAACGAGTACCATTCTTTTATGCATGACCAGCCGGGAATACAGCGTAAAAATCGATGTCAACCCGCCGAGGACAAGATAGATATAATCTTCTATTGGGAGAATATCAAACGCCGGTTTTGCTGTATGGATAACGCTGACCCCTGCGGCAAAATAGATCAGCATCATAGAAAAATACCCAGAAGCCGCATCCCACAGAGTCCCAAGCGTCGACGTTTGCTTTGTATAGCGCGCAATGTTGCCATCCACGCCATCCATAAAATTCCACAGGATAAAGAACAGTACCCCTATGCTGCGTACTGCCACCGTTTTCCCAAAACCAAGCAACAAGAAACCTATGAGAGACGGAAAAAAGGAAATAAACGACACAGTATTGGGCTTCATTCCGAGCGCAAGAAACGGAAGCGTCAGCACATAGCTGATAGGTCTTCCAATGTAAAACGCGAAAATATCGTTCTTTGCGCCTTCCCTCTTCTTCGGTGTCATCGTTTTTTGAGCAAGCTCCTTAACACTGACCATTTTTTGAATTATCCTTCCTGACTTATTATTCTTTTATTGCATATCAACACGATATATCTGTTCCATCGCTTTCAAGCTCTCCTCCATGCTGAAAGCCTTTACTGCTTCCGTATTGTGCTTGCCGCACTCTTCCCTGAACGCCCGGTCACTGTACATTTTCATGACCGCCGCTTTCATTTCATCGACCGACCTGGGGTCAACACAGCATCCGGTCTTGCCATCCTCCGTATAATCGAGGATCCCATTGATCTTTGCGGAGATCAGAGGCAAACCGCTTGCCATCCCCTCCAGCGGAGCTATCCCCAGCCCCTCGCGGACCGATGGATGAACAAAGCAGTCAGCGATCTGGCAAAGTTCAGCGATATCAGAACGATATCCAAGCAGTTTTATCGAATCGGAGAGACCGTTTTCGTCGATCTGCTTTTGATAGGAGCCACGCAGTTCCCCATCCCCGGCGATCAGATAGGCAATATTTGGGTCGTGCAGCTCGGTAAGCGCGTCGATGACCACCTTGTGATTTTTACGGGGATGCAGTTCGCCGACTGACAGCAGGACAAAGCTGTCCTTTGGAATACCAAGCCCGCGTCGCGTAGCTGCCCGTTCAGCCTCCGAGAGAAGATGGGCGGAGAATTTCTTCGTATCCACCCCCACCCCCGGAATGTATTCTACCCGGCCCGCGTGCATATGCTTTTTTGCGCGAGCATAGTCCTCTTTGTTGATCGTGATCAGCACATCCGTCCACCATGCGCAGATCCACTCAACGGGATAATACAGCAGCCAGTTTTTAAGCGGTGCACCTTTATAAAAGTGGAAACCATGGGCAGTGTAGAAGACCTTTAAACCCTTTTTTCGCAGCGGCCGGCAGGCCAGGCGCGTGCACATCGCCGCGATCGGCGTATGGCAATGGACGATGTCGTAATGGTTTTCCGACACCAGCTTCCGCAGCTCTCTGACAGCTACGATCGTCCCCTTATGGATCGGCGAGCGCGTGCAGGATATTTGATGCACCTTGCACCCCAGCTCACGATAGATTTCCGGCACATCGGCGACGGCCGCATTGCATGCTATCTCGACCATATGCCCCTGCTGGTAGAGCTCGCGGATCAACTCCGTGAAAAATCCCATCGTCGAGCCAATAGTTGTCACATACAGTATCTTCATTTATCATTTGCTCGCAAATTGATTTTAAAATAATTCTGGCATGCCAGATTGGGTACCTCACATTTATCTCGATAATCTAGAAAGTCATATATCTATTCCAGAAGACATCCCTTCATTGAACACCCAATCTATTCATAATATGCCTGACCAATCGTTTCTCCGCTTGCTCTCATTCCTTAATAATTACTTCGTTATACTTCATCATATAGACGCCCTCATTATAGGCGCCAATATTCTTTACGTTGGGAATGCCTTTCAAGTTATTCAAGATCAGCTTCATATGGTCACAGCCACACTCGTAGGCGTGGGGATACCCACCTCCAAAGCGTGGATTCACTTCCGATATGTAGTACTCGCCCTTTATCTCAAAAATATCGATGTCGATCTGGCCCCAGTATCCCGCCTCAGTCACAAACCTCTCAATCAGATCAAATAGTTTTTGATCCTTGAACGACACCGCTTTGTCAGTCTCGCCTGCCCGCATTTTTAGCTTTCTCTTCGTGAAAATGGAGACCACTTCGCCGGAAATCATGTCGATATAGACGTCCGCTCCTATCTCTTGCCCGTTCAAAAACTCTTGGATCATCAGCCCTTCGCTGTGTGAAAACAGCAGTTCCACCGTATCCTGGTCATAGACCTTAGAGATTGCGATACTCGCGCTGCCGCAGATGGGTTTAACGAATACCGGGTAGGCGATCTCTCCGCGCCTGACTGCCTCAAAAAATACTTCCTTGTCGGTATAGCTTTTCGCACAACGGTAGCCATGCCCGACAAGCCATTTGTACATCTCGTATTTATTCAAACTCATCTCGCACAGTTCATAGGACGAACTGATCACAGTGCAGCCGATAGCGGAAAATTTGTCCTCATTTTTTATCAAAAGGGAAAGTTCCGGGTCAATAAGAGAGATGACGCCATTGATCTTTTCCTTTTTGCAAATGCCCAGGATGGCATCCAGATAGCCAGGCTCAGACATGGGCGGGACGATATAATATTTATCGGCGTCATAGATCGCCGGAGCGAGCTTGCTGCAATCTGTGGCGACCACGCTCCCCTGCGCTGTAAGCGCCTTACAAAAATACTGGACTACCTTATTCCTTGTCCCCACGCTGAGTATCAGAATGTTCACTCTGCAACCTCTCTATGTTCTTCAAATCATCAAAATACAGCGGCGTGCCGCCGGTATGTATAAACAAGACATTTTTATTGCTGACGCCGTTGCGCAGCAGATACTCCCCCATGCCCCAATACGCCTTCCCGGTATAGGTCCCGTCCAGCGGTATGCCATATCGGAGCATCACATCTTTGATCGTCTGCTCTATGAGCCTGTCGTCTTTTCCATATCCACCGCCCACATAGCCATCCACAAATATCGTTTTTTCCTGGATATCCTCTTCCGGCACGGGACAGGGACAGTGCTCCGCCAAATAGTCCCGAACACTTTCAAGTACCACATCCCTGCCACGGGGATTCGTTCGCGCAATGCTGATGCCGACGATCCGCCGTTCATCCCTGGCCATGATCTGTCCACAGATTAGCCCCGCTTGGGTCGTGCCAGTTCCGGAAGCATGAAAGATATAGTCAAAATGAACGCTCGTTTCGTTTTCAAACTGCCGAATTTCACGGTAGCAGTC
>CANRLX010000050.1 GCA_947631615.1 uncultured Acetatifactor sp. | reverse complement strand
TACCAAGCACAAGCCATACGGGCCGTATGAGAGATATTTCAAACGGCTGCTGGATTTTGTGCTTGCATTGATGGCGTTGGTCGTCCTCTCTCCCGTGTTTTTGATCCTTACCATAGTTGGCGCTATTGCCATGAAGGGAAACCCATTTTTCGTGCAGAAGCGTCCAGGGAAGATAAGCAGAGCGACAGGAAAAGAAAAAATATTTTCCTTGATAAAGTTCCGTACTATGTCCAATGCAAAGGACTCATACGGTAACTTTTTACCGGACGAGGAACGAATCAACAAATACGGCAGATTTCTGCGAAGCACAAGCCTTGATGAACTGCCTGAAATCATCAATATTTTGATAGGCGATATGTCTGTCGTAGGCCCGAGGCCGCTGCTGGTGAAGTACCTACCGTATTACACAGCGGAGGAACACGGACGTCACTCGGTAAGACCCGGATTGACCGGGCTGGCGCAGGTGAACGGCAGGAGCTTCATCCTGTGGAATGAGATCTTTGCTGAAGATCTCCGTTATGTGGAGAAGATCACGCTGGCCGGAGATGTACGGATCGTTTTGAAGACGGTCCTGATGGTCCTGATGCGAAAGAATATTGCCGACGTTTCCACCATTGAAAAGCACGCTGACGGCTATAGTTACGTCAAAGTCAACGGCAAGATGCAGAGGATCCACCGTTCATTGTGTGAGGAAAGGGAAGAAATGCATGTTCAGTGAGATCGGCAGCAATTTTTGGACAGTGCCTGGCGACGATACCGGGACATCCGAAGGGATAACGCCCGAGGTGTTTGGTATTTCCGGCGCGGATTATGTTTGGCTATCGACTGGTCACGCGGCGATCGAGTTCGCTTTGGGGTCGATCGATCAGGAGGATCAGACAAAACGCATCGCGCTTCTTCCTCCGTTTACCTGCCATACGGTGGTGGAGCCGTTTTTGAAGGCGGGCTATCGGGTTGAGTTTATGTCCCTTCGCCCAGGGCTTTGCGTTTCAGGGGAGGAATTGGTGGAAGAAGCGGAACGGAGTGACGCAGGAGTCATCCTGTTCCACCGTTATTTCGGCTTTGATACGTTGATGGACTGCGACAGGACGATCGATAGATTGCGGGCGTTGGGCGTCAAAGTGATCGAGGATCGGACACAGTGTCTGTACAGTGGGTTTGCATCATCTCCGGCAGACTATATCGTCGGAAGTATCAGGAAATGGCATGGCACACCAGACGGCGGCTTTTGTGTATCCCGAGAGAAGGAACTTCTCTGCAAGCCTGTGGAGACGGATAAGGTCTTAGAAGAAGCGAAATTGAAAGCCGGGCGCATGAAGTACGAATATCTTTTCCACGGCATAGGAGAAAAGAAGGACTTTCTCAGGCAGTTCCGAAAAGCCGAGGATATTCTAAGCGCGGAAACGCAATTCTACGGTGCAAGTGATATCACACTCCGCATGCAGGCTTCTTTGGACTGTACTTCTCTTGCGAACAGACGGAGGGAGAACTATCAGACAGTTCTTGAACTGCTGGCTGGTGATCCGTTGGTCAAGCCGGTTTTCCCGATCCTTCCGGACGATGTGGTTCCACTGTATTTTCCCGTAGCTGTTGAAAACAGAGGTGAAGTGCAGCGATATTTGGCGGAACATGCCGTCTACGCGCCGATCATCTGGCCGAAAGCGGAATGTGTGACACGGGTCTGTCCGGAAGCTGAACGGATGTATCAGAACCTTTTGTGCCTCCCGATCGACCAGAGGTATGCCCATGATGATATGGAACGCATGGTGGGATGTTTAGACAGTTTCTGTCAGATGGCCATAAGTTGAGAAGGACGTGCAATATGAAGAATGAGATCAAATGCAGTTGGATGGATTGGGTGGATATCCTTCCATATAAAAATCAACTGGCGGAGCTTGAGGTGACTTTAATGCTGGAGTATCACTACCCCGGCTATCCGCTTCAAAGCGCACAGAAATACTGCATGGCGAAAGTAGATGAACTGGAACAGCATCTAAAAAATGGAAACACGTACTTCTGGGGTATGTGTTCCGGAGAAAAGCTGATTGGGTATTACTGGGCATATATGTCACCATTTCTTGAGAGAATGCGGTGGAATATACGGTCGATCATGATCCGCAGGGAGTATCAGCACAGCGGCCTGGGGAGCCTGGCCCTCATGGAAGGGATCAAAAAAGCGCGGGAATTGGGTTGCACTGATTCTGCAACCATGTATGTGCCGTGGAACACGAGCGCTGCTGCCGCTTATGAAAAGGCTGGTTACAAGATTTCAAGAGTTGAAATAGTTCGGGAATTGAAGGACGCAGCGGTGAACAACGATCAACGCTCTGAAATAATCGGGGGGGGGTATCTCTCTTATAGACAAATAACCACATGTCGCCGTCGAGAGGCACGGCCTGTACAGGCGTCACGCGGTGTACGTTTCATGCGGGATCATAAATGGATCACTCGCAGAATTCCTGTTTTGAACAAAGAAATGAACAGGAGTGATTCATAAATGATGAAGACATATGTATTCGCTGGTAACCGTGCTTATGTCTTGAAAGACATGCTGGCAAAAGGGCTTGACATCCATGCGGTGTGGGTCATGGAAGGCTCATTTCTCCATAACATGCTTCTTAAAGATCCATTCGTTGACTATGTGGTGATACACAACAAAGCTCAACTATTGGATGAAATAGAAAAGGCTGAATTTGACGTTCTGATCTCAAATGGGTGTTCGTACATCCTGCCGATCAGCAAACTTAAGCCGGCGCAGTATATCAATATCCATCCATCACCTTTGCCCGATATGCGGGGGAAAGATCCGACCTGCGGAGCATGTCTGTATGATCGGCCGTGCGGGGCAACGGTTCATATCATGGACGATGGCATAGACACAGGGAAAGTCATTTCGCAGGTCATCGTACCGATGACAGATGACGTTGAAGCGGCGATATTATATCAGCTCTGCTTCAAGGCTGAGGTCATGGCATTTGATGAAGCATATAAGCGGGATTTTAAAGTGCGAGAGGATCAACCCACTGCCGATGAACCGATCTATTATTCCATGAAGCCGGAAGACAGACTTATCAAGTTTGAAAAAGGGATCGGCTATATACTGCGGCAGGCGAAGGCATTCGGCTATAAATCGAAGGGATTGTATTTCAGCTACAACAACGAACTATACCACTTCTATCGCGCTCAGGAAGTAGTGAATCCGTTTGCCGTGGAGTATTACAAGGAGTTGTCCAATTTACAGATCGCGATGGTATTTGAGAACTCGGTCGTTGTGAAATTGGATGATCGACTTTTGCGCTTTGACCAAGTCGAAAACTCATATGGAGTAATTCGGGAAGGGGATTTTCTTGAATCTGCGTCCGACGATATGGTGTGCTATATGAGGCAATGAAATCGACAAACAGGCTTTGGAGGACTGCGAAATGAATAATAGGATCAACAGAAATGGCATGGGGGGGGTACGTTTTCTTAAACTGGACCCTGAGACGTGCAAAAAATATCGCGATACTTTAGCAGAGTTTTATTATGGCAATATGATCGTCGCTTCCTGCATTGGCAAATGCGAGAAAGAACATGCTTATCGGAAGATCGAAGAGATGACTGCGTATGTGGGAGAGGGAAAAGCGGCTGTCTTTGGGTGTGTTGTCAATGATGAACTGGCTGGGTATTTATGGAGCTATCCTTTTGATTTTCGCAGTGAGCATCGCCTGTATGTCAGTGAGTTTTATGTTTCGGAACGTTTTCGCAGACAGGGGATCGGCAGCGAGCTTTTGCGGATGGCTGAACGGGAAGCGGAGGAGTTGGGCATACGTGCTTTGTATCTTCATACCGAGCCGGCAAATAAAGAGGCAATACGACTCTATGAGAGTGAGGGTTATCGCCTGGAGCGCGCACAGTTGAGAAAGGAATTAACCCATTCTGGAATTTGAACTTGCAGCTGAAGAATTTGCAACATAGAAACATAGAAAAGAGAATTGACATGAAGATCTCAAAAATGGCAGCGGGGATCCAGAAATCACTGACCCGTCAACTGTTTGATAAAGCAAAGCAGTATGATAATGTGATTGATTTTACGCTTGGCGATCCGGATTATCCGACGCCTAAGGTGATTCGTGACGCCGGGTGCGGGGCCATACAGGCTGGAGCAACGAAATATTCTGCAAATGCCGGGCTGCTGCAGCTCAGAAGCACATTGTCTGAACGTATTCGGTCGGATACCGGCGTGAGATATGATCCGGACAGTGAGATCATCGTCACGGTCGGCGCTATGGAAGCGCTGTATCTTTCCCTGTGCTGCATGATCGATCCGGGAGATGAGGTGATCATCCCGGCGCCGTATTGGGTGAATTATTGCCATATGGTCCAGATGTGCGGCGGCCAACCGGTGTTGGTGTATGCCAACGAAGAAGATGATTTTATAGTCAATATTGATGAAATCGAAAACGCGGTCACAGAGAAGACGGCTGCCATTATTCTCAACTCGCCGAACAATCCAACGGGGACAATATATGACAGGAATAGTTTGAAAAGGCTTTGTGATCTTGCAAAGCGGCATGATTTTACCATTATCTGGGATGAGTGTTATAAGCATATCATCTATGAAGCCGAATTTGTTTCAATTCTGGAGTTTGAGGGAATGAAGGATCGCGCGGTCGTCATCAACAGCTGCTCCAAGGAGTTTTCAATGACTGGCTGGCGCTTGGGATATGCCGCTGCGCCGAAAGAACTTGTGGAGAATATGACAAAGCTTCAGGAAAACATCGTGGCGTGCGCTTCCCTGCCTTCTCAGTATGCGGCGATAGAGGCTTTTGGGCATGGCATACCGGAAGTGGAGCAGATGAGAAAGGGCTTCGAGCACCGCAGAGATACTCTTGTAAATGGTATTAATGACATTGATAAACTCAGCTGCAAACTTCCGAAGGGCACGTTTTACGCTTTTGTCAACATATCAAAAACGGGACTCGGAAGCATTGATTTTGCGTATAAGCTTTTGGAAAAAAAACAGGTGGCCGTTGTCCCGGGGGTCACGTATGGTGACAGGTACGACAGCTATATTCGGATCGCCTATACGATGAACGAGGATAAGATCGTTGAAGGCGTAAAGCGGATCAAAGAATTTACAGACGAGGTCTAGGAAAAGATGAAAAAGATCTTGATTTTAGGCGGCGGAAAAGCACAAGTGCCTTTGATCCAGGCGGCCAAAGAGCTGGGGTATTATACCGTGCTTTGCGATTATACGAAAACAAATCCCGGCGCAGCTATGGTGGACAAGCACTATCTGGTGAGCACCATGGATCTGGAAGCGGTGCTTGAAGTGGCGCGGAATGAGAAGGTCAATGGCATAATTTCCAATTCCGAACCGGTGATGGTCAATGTTGCCATTGTAGCGGAAAAGCTTGGCCTGCCGGGGAATCCTCATCAGCCTGTGGAGACTATGTCGAACAAGGGTATGTTCCGGAAATTCCTGTCGGAGCACGGTTTCTGTACGCCTAAAGCGGAGTGCTACACAGACATACAGAGTATGAAGGCGGATGCGGACAAATTTCAGTTTCCTGTCATTGTAAAGCCTGTGGACAGATCGGGCAGCAGAGGTGTCAATAAGGTCTTCAGTCCGGATGACTATGAATTCGCCTATCAGGATGCTATGAAGTATTCCAGGTGCAAGCAGGTCATCGTCGAAGAATTCATCGACAAAAAGGGCTATCAGATATCCGGGGACGGCTTCTCCGTGAACGGAGAGTTGGTGTTCCGGTGCTTTGGAAACGAGTATTTCGGAGGAAACGGTATTAAGACCTATGTGCCGTTGGGAGAATGCTGGCCCAGCGTTTTGGATCAGCAGACACAATGGAAAGTCCACAGAGAATTGCAGCGTCTGATCACCAGCCTTGGAATGAGGTCCGGAGCGTATAACATCGAAGCGGTGTTGGACAAGGATGACAATGTTTATATTTTGGAGATGGCGGCAAGGAACGGGGGCAGTCTGATCCCGCAGATCACGAAATACGCTACCGGTGTGGACACCATAAAATATACGGTCATGGCGGCTATGGGGGAGGACTGTTCGCAACTTCGCGTGACAGACCCGGAGGGGTTTTGGTGTAATTATATGGTCCATAGCCAGAAGGCTGGCGTATTCGAGAGGGTCGATGTAGCCCAGGAATTATCACGGAATTTTGTGGAATTCAGAACGGAATATCAGGAGGGTGACAGTGTAAACGCCTTTGAAAATGCAGGCGACTCACTGGGCACTATGGTGTTTCAGTTCACTTCCAAACAGGAAATGTTTGAGAAAATAGGAAGATTTCAGGATCTGGTAAAGGTGATCGTTCGATAGATAGGATCGCTTTGTACAGAATAGACAGAAGAACAAGAAGGCGAGGAAAATAGCTCCATGGCGATTCGGGAGATCCATATCGAAGACAGCGCCGTATGGGATGAAGAAGTGAAGATAACACCCCACTACGATGTGTTCTATTTGAGTGCGTATCTGAAGGCGTTTCAGTTGCAAGGGAGCGGTGAACCGATCCTTATCGTATATTCCTATGAATGCGACCGCGCAATCCAGGCGGTATTCCGGAGAGATGTGGCAAATGACAGGCGTTTTGCGAGGACACTGGAGAAAGGTAAGTATTACGACGTAATTACGCCGTATGGCTATGGCGGATTTATCGGAACGGTCCATGATAAGGAGAGACTGAACCGCGAATGGAACGAATACTGTTCAGCCAGCGGATATATTTGTGAGTTTGTGCGGTTTGAACTGTTCAGCGACTATTATACATACTTTGACGGCGAGACCGAAACAAAAACGCATAATGTTGTCCGCAGCCTTGAAATGCCGCTGGAAGAGATGTGGATGGACTTTAAACATAAAGTCCGCAAGAATGTGAATAGGGCTGCCGCGTACGGACTGGAATGTATACTGGACCCACAGGGGGAACGTCTGCCTGATTTTTTGCGCATTTATTATGGGACAATGGACCGAAATGACGCGGAGGATGCGTATTATTTTCCGGAGTCGTTCTTTAGAGCCTTGCATGAGATGGAAGATAACGTGATGTATTTTCACGCTGTTTATAAAGGAACGATTATCTCTACGGAGTTGGTGCTCTATGGCCCGGAGAACTGCTATTCCTATCTGGGCGGAACGGATAGAGAGTACTTTGCGATGAGACCCAATGACTTCCTGAAATATGAGATCATCAAATGGGCTAAAGACAAGGGACTGAAGAGCTTTGTCCTCGGCGGCGGGTATGGAATGGACGACGGGATATACGAGTATAAGAAAAACCTCGCGCCGAATGGGGTCACAGATTATTGGATAGGAAGAAAGATCTTTGACGAAGAAAAGTATGAAGAGTTGTGTGCGTTAAGAAAGATCGACGCGAAAGCAGTTGGAACTTTCCCCGCATATAGGTCCATGGGGGGGTACTTCTCACTGATATAGGTCTTGCTGCTTGCAATGCCTTTGCGGCATAGGAGAGCGGCATGAGATATCCGGATATCTATTTTGAGCCAAATTACGCGAAGCTGTATGCAGGGAAAGAAGATGAGGTCGTCGAATATGTGTTTCAAAACGACCTGGGAACAGTAAGCAACCTGTTTATTAAGCGAAAAATCGAGACACTCATTGATGGCCTTCAATACTATGACATTACCACCCCATACGGATACGGCGGGCCGATCATTCGGGAACTGAAAGAGGCCGGACGAAAGAGTGAACTCGTTCAGGAATATATCTCTGACTTTGAACGGTACATATCTGACAACCGCATCATATCAGAGTTCATCAGGTTTCATCCGCTGCTCAGAAACGCCCAGGACTTTCAGGCGGTTTACCAGTGCAATTTTGACAGGAAGACAGTCGGAACTGATCTCACCTATGACGATGTGATCGGCACAGAGTTTTCCAGGCACAGACGAAAAGATATCCGCCGTATCCTGAAGGAACCCGGTATCTCCTATGAGATCGACGAGCATCCAGAGACCTTGGATGATTTTATCGATATCTATTATTCGACCATGGATAGAGATGGCGCGGGAGCGGATTACTATTTTAAAAGTTCATATTTCCGCGACCTGCTGGAGCGGTTTCCTGAGCATGTCATCACGGCGAAGGTTTTGATGAACGACAGACCTATTGCCATGGGCATTTATTTTCGGTATCAGAAATACCTTCATGCGCATCTGTCAGGGACTTTGTCTGAATACCTTGCATATTCCCCGGCTTATATCCTCAAATACGCACTTGCGCTGTATGGGCATGAGCATGGATATGAAGTGATCCATTATGGCGGGGGGAGCTCAAGAGCGCCGGACAACAGTTTGTACAGATTCAAAAAAGAATTCGGAAAGAACACAGAGTTTGACTTTTATATTGGGAAAAAGATCTGGCATCAGGAAATATATGATAAATTGTGCTGTATTTCCGGGAAAGCCGACACGGTGTTTTTTCCGGCCTACAGGGCGAATATGCCGACAGCGATGAAAGGGAACGGGTGAAGATAAAATGAGCCTTATGCGCGCGTTGAAAGCCGGAGAATACTACAAAATAAGAAGGCTGAGGATCTGGAAGGAGTTTCTCAGCGAATATGCAAATAATCCCTCGCAGTGCCTGAGAGTGTTCTCCATACACCGGAAAGGCTTTAGTGTGATGGACTGGGAGACCCTGAGTCTCAACGGGGATAACTATAAAAAGTACCTTTCTTCAAAGCAGTATAACAGTGTGCACCCTATCAATGGATACTACTCAAAGATCATTGAAGATAAACTCAATATAAAATATGTCTTTTCCGGAACAGCGCTGGATAAGTATATGCCAAGGTACTACTACCTGATCGATGAAAATGGTATGTGCCATCCCATGATGGATCTGCTGGAGAGCAAAGCAGCCTGTGGAACAAAAGACATCATCGTGTTGCTGCAGAAAGAACAGAAGCTGGCTTTAAAGCTGGTAAACGGCTCAATAGGGAAAGGCTTTTATAAACTGGAGTATAGAGAGGGCAAGTACCTTGTAAATGGTGAAGAGTACCTGGAGCAGCGGCTGAGCGGACTTCTCAGCTCGTGTCATAACTATGTCGTTATTGAGTACTTGTCTCCGCACACGGATACAGCGAGGTTTTGCCCCGATACGGCAAATACGATCCGCTATTTGACGGGGTGTGTTGATGGAGAATGGCGGATGATAAAGTGCTATGTGCGGCTCGGCACCCGCAAGACCGGAAGCATCGAGGCGTTCAACGCTGGGGGGGTGCTTTGCTATGCGGATGAGGCTGGCCGCTTCAAGGGCGGGTACCAGATGGAAAGGACCGGCAAGCATATTTGTACGCATGTCGTTGACAGGCACCCGGATACGGGAGCGGAGTTGACCGGCGTGATCCCGTGCTGGGATGAGATAGGGAAGGCCGCGGCGGGGATCGAAGCGCTGCTGCCGCAGACGAAGTATCTGGGCCTCGACTTTGTCGTTACGGACAAGAGCGAAGTCAAGCTTTTAGAAATAAATTCGCTCACTTCTCTTGACACTATTCAATTGGACAAAAGTGTTTGGGAGACGGAAAACGGCAGCTGGTTCTTTGGGTCCCTGTTCAAGTAATGGGCGTAATAAGGAGGTCGCAGGCAATGAATTATATGATCGAAGCCGTCAAGCAATTTCGTTTTGACGTACGAGACGTGGTGAAGCAGTACCACGGACCGACATTCGTATATTGGATGCAGGCATTCTGGTATTGTTTGCGCTACGGCGCCAGCCCGAACGATTACATCCGGTATGAGTTTTATTTGAAAAACGGCAGAGGCGTGAACGAGTACATCACCGCCCTGCGCCACAGCAGAGAACTGGTCCCTGGCTTTAACAACGCCCGTGGAGGCGAACTGAAGGAGAACAAATACGAAACGAACTGCAAGCTCAGGGCCTATATCTCTCGGGGTTGGATCAAGGTGGATCGGGATTCGGATATAGATGAGATCGTACGCTTTATTGAATCGCATGATGCGGTCATGGTCAAGCCGCTCGATCTCAACGGCGGAAGGGGGATCAAAAAGTATGTATCCAGCGAGATCCCGGATGTCCGCGCCCTCGTTGAAGAGCTCAGAAAAGGCGAGTTTTTGATCGAGGAGGTAGTCAAGCAGCACGAGGATATGAACGCGTTCAATCCGTACAGCGTCAACACGCTGCGGATCTATACTCTCTGCGACAAAAACGGGGGGGTTGCTATTGTTGACACATTCGTACGCATGGCGACCAAAGAGATCGCCGTCGACAACTTCCACTCGGGCGGCTGCGCCGCGGAGATCGATCGTGAGACAGGCATCGTGATCTCTCCCGCCGGCGATTACGACCGACACTACTATATCATGTCTCCTGTTACACAGAAGTGTATTCCGGGCCGGGTCATCCCTTCGTGGGAAGAGGCGAAAGCAATGTGCGTGGAGATCGCGAAGGAGCTCTATAAGGAGGAAAAGCGCTACGTTGCTTTTGACATCGCCATACTGCAAAACGGGCAGCCGGAACTGATCGAGGTCAACTGGCTTGGCGACCCGGTGATACGTCAGCAAAATGGCTGTCGGCCTCACGGGAAGTATTGGGAAATGAAGAAATTCCTCTAAAGCAGGCGCAGGATGCCAAAACGAAAGAGATGGACCGGAGAGAGACTATGAACTACATAACGCTCAATAATGGCGTGCAGATGCCGCAGGCGGGACTGGGCACCTTTCTGATCCCGAAGGAGGAGATCGAGCGGACAGTCATCACAGCCTATGACATGGGCTACAGGCTGTTTGACACGGCGTGGAGGTACTACAACGAGGCGGACATTGCGAAGGCGCTAAAGAGTCATGGTGTAAACCGCGAGGACGTTTTCATCACCACGAAATTGAACATCGACGCGCTGTATTTTGGCGGGTATAAAGGCGGGATAAAGCGATTGACCAATATCCCGCGCAGGACGATCAAAGGCGCGATCGAGGAATCGTTCAAAAACCTGCAGACAGAGTATATTGATCTGTTTTTGGTCCATTTTCCGTTTTCGGTGTTCATGGATATGTGGAAGGCGCTGGAAAGCTTTTATAAGGAGGGCAGGATCAGAGCGATCGGGGTCTCCAGCTTCCTGCCTCCCCATATCGAGGCACTGGGAGACATCTCTGATGTGGTCCCTGCGGTCAACCAGATCGAGGTCAGTCCGCTCAATACACAGGAACAGCTTGTAAAGTATTGCCAGGACAGGGGGATCGCCGTTACGGCGATGTCGACGTTCAGCCATTTCCGCTCCAACGAGCCGAGAAAGGAGATCATCGATCATCTGGTGATCAGGAAAATCGCCGAAGCCCATGGAAAGAGCACGGTCCAGGTCGTGCTTCGATGGATGATACAGCGCGGTATCATCGTGATCCCCAAGACATGGAAGGAGTCCAGACTGCGCGAGAACATCTCCATATATGATTTCAGCCTGACCGGGGAGGAAATGCAGGCGATCAGCGCTTTGGATGGGGGGTGTTTTTTGAATTACAATCCCTATCCCGCGCAGCGGGGATTGCCGGCTGAATATAAGCGTTGGGAGGGCTTTTCCGATCTGAGCAAGTATCCTGACTGGTATCGGGACTGTCCCAAGTGGAAGAGAGTATTGCTTGGCTAAATGATAGGAAGATAAGATGCAGAACGGCAATACTTGTTTCGCATATATTTCTATCTAAGAAGGGCTAAAGGGATTCACTTCGGTTTGATAGGGACAAATTCGATGGTCGATGCGCAATGAGGGAAGCTGGTACTAAGGCGAAAAGATTCTTCCCTGTACGCAAAGCATATATAGAGGCACAGCAATGAATGTTTTGTTTTTGAGCTTATCCGGATTTCGTTCAATCAGTGGCAGCGGGATATATCCGGATCTTCTCCGAGAATTCACGGAAGGCGGGCACTATGTTTATATCCTTTCGCCGAGCGAAATAGCAGCCGATAAGAATACAGAAGGTGTCGAGGAGTATCATGCGTTAATACTCCGAGTGTTCACTGGGAGAATGCAAAATACCAGCATGGTAAAAAAAGGAATTAATACAATACTCCTGGAGCACAGGTTTATTACGGCGATAAAAAAGCATCTTTCTGCTGTTACTTTTGACCTTGTTCTGTACCCGACGCCGCCAGTCACGTTTGCAGGTGTTGTCAACTATATAAAGAAGCGAGATCATGCGAAGACTTACCTGATGCTAAAAGATATTTTTCCCCAAAACGCAGTCGATTTGGGAATGCTGAGTAAAAGCGGCCTAAAAGGGCTGATCTACAAGTATTTCCGACATATGGAGAAAAGGCTTTATTCAGTTTCTGACCGCATTGGCTGCATGTCGCCAGCAAATTTAGAGTTTCTTTTGAGTCATAACCAAGAGATTCCGCCGGAGAAAGCTGAGATTTGCCCTAACAGCATTAAGGTGATCGATCTTAGTTTAACTGAAAAAGAGAGGATCTGTATTCGTGAAAGATACGGTCTTCCGATTGATAAAACGATTTTTGTCTATGGCGGAAATCTTAGTAAGCCACAGGGAATACCATTCATCATTGAGTGCCTGAAATCGCAGATTGGCAATCCGGATGCTTATTTCCTGATTGCCGGCAGAGGCACCGAGTATGGAAAACTCAAGGCTTTTTTTGAAGAAGCAGAGCCCCAAAACATGCGACTGATGAACTGGGTCCCCAAAGAAGACTATAACAGGATAGTGGCTGCTTGCGATGTAGGCATGATATTTCTGGATCATCGCTTTACTATACCGAACTTCCCCAGCAGACTGATCGACTATATGCAGACGAAACTGCCGGTACTGGCGTGCACTGATCCAAATACAGATATCGGTAAAGTGATCGTTGACGGCGGATTCGGCTGGTGGTGCGAGAGTGATGATGTACGTAAATTCATCAGAGTGGTTGAGAAAGTTAAAACATTTGATTTAAAATCCTCGGGGCAGAATGGTTTTGAGTATCTAAATCGCAATTATTCGGCCCAAAAAGTATATAAAACAATTATAGATAAACTTAAATCTGACGTATAATGATAGAGAGAACGATGAGAAGTTCTGAATGGGGGTGAGCCAGTGTCCAAAATACTCATATTGAACCCACATTACTATCCTGGTTTTCGCTCGGGAGGGCCGCAGCGGACTGTTATGAACATCGCGGATACTTTCGGGGATAAAAATGATATTTACATCCTTACTCTAAACTGCGATATGGGTTGCTCCGACAACTACAACGTCGAAACTCACAAATGGATTCGGGTGGGAAACGCAACTGTAATGTATCTTCCGCCGAAAGATTACAATATCAAATCCATAAATAAGTATTCAAAAGATTTCAACACTATTTACTCATGCGGGCTTTTTTGCAAGTGCACAATTTATGCAATTCTTTTGCATAAGGTCAATATATGTCAAAGACTATTTGTCGCACCGATGGGAGTGTTTTCAAAGGCGGCGATATCTTCGAAGTTTTTAAAAAAGAGAGCGTTTTTGTTCATCTTCAAGCATTGCGGCTTGTTCAAAAATATTATTTGGTCGTTCACTTCTGAAATGGAGCATGAAGAAGCTAAGGTTCTTCTTGGCGATACAATCAAAGAATATATAATCGCAGAAGATTTGCCGAGAAAAGTAGATTTTGGCTTTCAAATCGATAATATTCCCAGGCGGAAAAATGATTACAATAACAAACTAAGGCTCGTGTTTTTATCACGGATATCGCCCAAGAAAAATCTGGAGTATTGCGCGAAAGTATTGAATAATGTTTATGATGTAGAAGTGAAATTTGATGTTTATGGCACAGTTGAAAATGAAGAGTATTGGGAGAAATGCATAAAGCAACTTGAAAAATTACCGAAGAATATCCACTGCTGTTATTGCGGTGAAATCAATACTGAGAGAGTAATAACTGTGC
This sequence comes from uncultured Acetatifactor sp., assembly GCA_947631615.1. Taxonomy (GTDB): domain Bacteria; phylum Bacillota; class Clostridia; order Lachnospirales; family Lachnospiraceae; genus Acetatifactor. The sequence goes on along the minus strand of CANRLX010000050.1, from coordinate 7,184 downwards.
TTTCAGAATACGATGCATTTCTCTTCCCAACTAAGGGTGAAAATTTTGGGCATGTAATTTATGAGGCGCTTGCTGCAGGATGTATACCAGTTATCAGTGACAGAACACCTTGGCAGGATTTAAAAGATAGTGGTTGTGGGTATGTTCTGCCACTTGAGGAGCAAGACGCTTTTGCAAAGACGATCCAGGATCTGGCAGAGATCAAAGCAACAGGAAAGCTTTGCGAAATGAAAATCAAAGCAGTGGAATACGCAAGAGATAAGTACAGAGAGTCGATAGAAAACTCTGGTTATCTAAAAATTCTATGATTATTTTCAAATCAGATCACTAAATTCTAATACGGTGAATTTCAATGAAGCTTCTGTTCGTTGGCTCGATTTATGACAATAATAATGAAAAAGCTTTGATAAATAGCAGTAAAGTAGGCTTACCAATCGCATCAAATGTATTGCAATGGAACATTATAGATGGCTTTATAGAAAATGATCAAAGCATAGATTTGTTAGGTGTTACTCCTATTGGAAGCTTTCCGCAGCGCTCAAAACGGATATTTATAAAAGGCAGACATCTTACATATAAAGGCTGTAAATATATAGAAGTTGGGTTTATAAATGTCTCACTGCTTAAATCTAAAATTTGGGAAATCAAAATTAAGCAGGAAATCAGTGCGTGGACAGCAAATAATAAATGTGATGATTTGTTCATTATCTTCTATGATCTGAACCGAACTTTCCTGAACGTCATAAAGTGGCTCAAGGCTAATGATCATTGTGCAAAAAGCTGCCTCATTGTTCCGGATCTATCCGGGAATTTGCGAAATGATATGGGCTACTCAAGGTTTAAGTATTTCCTTTTGAATGTATTGAGCGGAGATTTACTTAATGATGCGCAAAATGCTGATTGCTATGTTTTCTTGACTGAGCAAATGAATCAAATCGTCAATAGGAATGCTGCTCCATATATTGTAGTTGACGGGGTCGTCAGCGATAAGATGACACAGCCAACAGAGTGTTTATGTGATCCAAAGGAAAAGGTAATACTTTATGCCGGAAATCTATCAGTTCAGTACAACATAGACAAATTGCTTCTAGCGTTTGAATCTCTTCCTGAATATAAAGACCTTAGGCTATGGTTCTGCGGGAAAGGTAACGCAGTAAGTATGATCATCGAGGCAGAGAAGAGTGATCCTAGGATATGCTATCTCGGTCAGATCAGCAAATCTGAACTGCGTGAACTGGAAAAGAAGGTTTCGTTTTTTATAAATCCACGTACAAATAACGGTGAGTATACAAAGTATTCGTTTCCATCGAAAAACCTTGAGTATCTGTTGGCTGGTCGACCGGTCATCGCGTACAAGTTGGATGGTATGTCAGACGACTATGATGGCATCTTTATGTATGTTGAAGACGAAAGTATAGATGCATTGAAGGAGACATTAAGGTTAGCGGCGGAAATGAGCTGTGATGAGATTATTGAACGCGGAAATAAGGGAAAAGTATTTGTTGTCGGTCATAATGGATCAAAAATGCAAATGCAGAAGATTCTAAATATGTTTCAAACAATGATGAGGGCATAATGTACAAGCGAAGAAAATTATTATATATCATTAATATAGCAGGTCTATTTATATCATTAGAGCTGTTCCTGTTCGGCTTGCTGATGAAAAATTCAAATTTGGTGCTTGTTGCTACAGTTGTGGTCATAGCAGTTATTGTCAGTGACTCTATTGCGAATTTTGGAAATAGGATAATCCTGCTGTTATATGTTGTGTCGTATGTCACGTTTATGTTATCCAAGCCACTTATTAATCTCATCGTTGATCCAGAAAGCAACAATACATATTTTAGACCGCTATTAGTTGTTTATTTAGCGGCGCTTAGTATTTATTTTGGCTCGCAGATATGTGGCAAGAGGTCAGAAAGCCTTGAATTTGATTTAAGAGATAAAAGAAATAAAAGTGCTATCGTTTGTTCGGTAAGCAGGGCTATTTATTATTCGACAATACTATTTGCTTGGGCGGTATCATTAGAGAAAATTATTCTGGTAAGAAACTTTGGATACATAGGTCTTTATACTGTGTATAATTCTACGCTCCCAACATTTGTTCATAAACTTTCAGTAATCAATGAAACCAGTTTTTATATTTATTTAATGACTTATCCCTTGAAAAAAAGCACATACATTTCTTTTGGCGTATATGGTATTGGACTTTTTTTGAAATTGTTAACAGGTGTCCGTGGAGATTCCATGACAGGGATAATGTTGTTGATTACATATACTGTCTTTAGAAATAAAAAAACAGATGATCGGCTGTTTTCCGGAAAAGGAACTAGGTTCACTCTTTTTATATCTATGGTTCTTCTGGTTTCATTTATGGGTGTATATAGTTCTATTCGATTGGGCGAAGAAGGTGGAGGTTTCCTTCATGGCATTGGGCAGTTTTTTACTCAGCAAGGCGGAACGATCAGTGTCTTGAAAAATTCAATTGACTTAGCGGGCAAGCTGAAAGCTGCCAACAATAATTATTCTTTTGCTCGTATATTCAACTACAATTCTGTAATGAGATCTATTGGAAATGCGATATTTGGGTTTGGTTTGGATGGATCAAAACTGCATTCAGGTATTTTAGACAACAATTTGGCTTATATTTTGGATCGTACGTATTTTAATTCCGGAGGGGGCTTTGGAACAGCATATTTAGCTGAGCTATTTTTAGACTACTCATATTTTGGGGTCATTCTCTACAATTTCCTGCTAGGGTTCATATTGATCAAGGCTGCAACTGTTAAGGTGTCCAACTGGATTGTTGGTGCGTATTTCCTATATGTTATTAGGTCGCTGTACTTCTTGCCTAGAGATACTGCGTTTTGTTTTGTGGCACCAATATTATCTTTGACAAACCTTCTTCTGATTTTAGGAATCAAATTCGTCTCTGATGCTATTTATCGAAAAAGGAGCAGGAGATTTCAATGAAAATACTCTGGGCAATCAATATTATTCCTGATGCCCCCGCCAAAAAGCTTGGTATCGTGCCCTCGCCGATGGGCGGATGGCTTATGTCAATGGCACGAGCGATCGTCAGATATCATGATGATGTGGTGCTCTGTCTAGTGTCGGTATACAATGTAGACGACTATATATGCTGTGAAGATAATAAGATCCTGTATTATGTGATCCCTAATAATTCATTTAAATCTAGCTGGAAACAGATCATTTCTGATTTTGCTCCCGATCTAGTCCATATACATGGCACAGAACAGAGCTTTTCTTTTCCGCTCTTGGAGCGTCTGTCTGACTATAAAACACTTGTTTCAATACAGGGGCTGGTAGGAGAATGCGCCAAGTACTATTATGCCGGCATATCTGATAAGGATAGAATCATGAATACGACTTTCAGAGATGTTATCAGAACAACAATGCGGCAAGAGAAGATCAGCTTTGAAAAAAGAGGCGTTAGAGAAGTTGAGGTCTTAAGAAAGGCTGATCTAATCATTGGCCGTACCGATTGGGATCTAAGTGTTTGTCATAAATATGGCTTTGACCATAAGTACAGGAAATGTAACGAGAACCTGCGGGATGTCTTTTATGAAAATGAGTGGGATTTTGCGAAGATGACGCCCCATACGGTTTTCTTGAGCCAAGGAGCGGTGCCTTATAAAGGTGCGCATTTTGTGATCGAAGCCTTGGGCATCGTAAAAAATAAATATCCTGATGCCAAGCTTAGAATTGCAGGACACGATATCATGTCAACTACTCGCGGAAGTGAGCGCGTTAAAGAACATGGATATACAAAGTATATTGATAAACTTGTTAAGAAATATAACTTACAGGATTCTGTAGAGTATATAGGTCTTCTCGACGAGAGGGGAATGGCCGCGGAGTTTTTGAATTCGCATTGCTTTGTTCAAAGCTCATCGATCGAGAATAGTCCGAATTCTCTTGGAGAAGCGATGATATTAGGAACGCCTGCTATTGCATCTTTCGTCGGAGGAACAGGAAATTATATAAAGCATAAGATTAACGGTTTTGCCTATCCATATAATGACGCTTCACTGTTAGCATATTATATTGACGTCCTATTTAGCAGCGAGGAACTGTGCAGGGAGTTCAGCAAAGCATCAAGAAAAGACGCAGAGATCTATTATGACAGAAAGAGGAATGCAGAAAATCTGATGTGCATTTATCAAGAGGCAGTGAATAGATAGTGAACAAAAAATCAATTCAGATCAATTCGGCGTTGAATGTTATGAAAACTTTGGTTTCCATGGCATTTCCGCTTATCACTTTCCCCTATGCGCTCAGGATATTAGGGGTCGATAGAATAGGGGAGTATAGCTTTTCCAAGTCAATCGTAAATTATTTCGTGCTTATTGCAGGCTTGGGTATCAACAGGTTTGCCGTCAGAGAAGGCGCGAGGATCCGAGATGATAAATTAGCTCTCAGTGAGTTTGCATCTCAGATGTTTTCGATCAATCTGATCTCAGCCGGCGTATCGTATGCCTTCCTTATACTAACATTGATCATTTCTGCAAGGCTCCGTTCCTATTCGATGCTTATAGCGATACAATCACTGGCCATAATTATGACCGCTGCGGGAATGGAATGGCTCAATTCCTGCCTTGAGGATTATTCATACATAGCGATAAGAACGTTGATCGTTCAAGTTATCTCTATCTGTATGATGTTTGTTTTTGTCAAGACCAGTGACGATATTATCCAGTACACAGTTGTTCTGCTCATCTCCAATATCGGCGGGTATATCGCGAATTTATTCTATGTGCGCAGACATGTTAAGATCCGGTTCTGCCTAACAAATGCGAAACAGTATATGCCCAGGATACTTTTGCTGTTCGCATCGGAGATCGCCTCGATCATATATGTAAATTCGGATATAACGATGTTAGGAGTCTTTGAAGGTAATTTTCAAGTAGGCTTGTATACTGCTTCATCCAAAATATATAGTGTTGCGCAACAAGTGCTCTCAGCTGCGGTCTTAGTAACTCTCCCAAGATTATCATATTATTTTGCTGCTGGCCGGAAGGATGAATATAACAAACTTGTATCTGACGCATTCAATTTGACTTTTATGAATGTTTTGCCTGCTGCTTTAGGACTTTTGCTTCTGTCGCGCGAGATAATTGTGTTATTTGCCGGAGAAGAATTCTATTCAAGCTATTCTTCGCTTATGATTCTGTGTGTGAGTCTTGCGATCTCACTTTTTGGGATTTTGTATACCAATACAATGCTCCTCCCGATGCGAAAGGAAAAGGAGATTACGCTGATCATGGCGGCAGCTGCCGTAACAAATGCGGCCCTCAATTTGTTCATGATACCTTTATTCAAGCATGTTGGCACAGCTGTGACGACGGTCTTGGCTGAAGCGATCGTTATGATTTCGCAAATGGTGATCGTCAGAAAAAACAATTTTGTTTCACTTGACAAAAGAACTGTAATTGGAACGTTATTTGGCTGTATATGGATCGCTGTCGTTGTGTTCATAGTCCGCCAGTTGATTTCAAGCAATATTCTTTGTGTGATAACGGCTGTTATTTTTTCGGCTGCTGGTTATTATGGCATTCATTTTTTCTTCAAAAATAGATATCTCATATCGTTGCTTGCCAAGCTAAAAGACAGCCGTAACTCAAATTGATGGAAGGGGATATCGTTATGAGTGCTCTCCATAATGCGACTTTGATGATAACAGGTGGGACAGGCTCTTTTGGCTCCACCGTCCTGAAGCATTTTTTGGAGACGGACATCGGTCAGATACGCATTTTTTCCCGGGATGAGAAGAAGCAGGATGACATGCGCCATGAGCTGCAGGCGAAGCATCCAGAACACGCCGGCAAGGTCAAGTTCTACATAGGCAATGTGCGGGACCTGCAGTCAGTAAAGGACGCCATGCAGGGTGTAGACTACATATTCCACGCGGCGGCGCTGAAACAGGTGCCGTCCTGCGAGTTTTTCCCGATGGAGGCCGTTCGCACCAACGTCATGGGTACGGACAATGTCCTCCATGCTGCCATTGAGGCCGGAGTCAAACGCGTCGTCTGTCTCTCTACCGACAAGGCTGCATACCCCATCAACGCCATGGGTATCTCCAAGGCCATGATGGAGCACGTGATCTTTGCTAATGCCCGTGTGGCAGCCGAGCGCGGCAATACCGTCATCTGCTGTACCCGCTATGGAAACGTCATGTGCAGCCGGGGCAGCGTCATCCCACTGTTCATCGATCAGATCAAGGCAGGCGCTCCGATCACGATCACCAACCCGAATATGACACGCTTCTTGATGAATCTGGACGAGGCGGTGGATCTTGTTAAGTTCGCGTTTGACCACGCCAACCCAGGCGACTTGTTCATTCAGAAAGCGGACGCCAGCACCATCGGCGACCTGGCGAAGGCTGTCCAGAAGTTGTTTGGTGACACCGGGACGAACATCATCGGCACCCGCCATGGGGAGAAGCTGTATGAGACGCTCATGACCCGGGAGGAGCGGCTCCGTTCGGAGGATATGGGACAGTATTTCCGCGTCGCTGCCGACAACCGCGATCTGAACTACGACAAGTATTTTGTAAAAGGCCAGGTCATGACCGAGGCCGAGGAGAGCTACACGAGCCATAACACGACGCTGTTGGATGTGGACGGCGTAGTGAAGAAGATACTCACCACCGACTACGTCAAAGAAGAGCTCGCGAAAATCGGCAAGTAAGGCGGGGAAAGAGATGGATTATCCAAACTGGAAAAATAATGGCAGGATAAAGCTGATGATCATCGTAGGCACCCGCCCGGAGATTATCCGCCTTGCCGCAGTCATCAAGAAGTGCCGAAAGTACTTCGATACGCTCTTGGTCCATACCGGGCAGAACTATGACTATAACCTGAACGGTGTGTTTTTCAAGGACCTGGGCCTGGATGATCCGGAGCTTTACCTGGACGCCGTGGGCGCGGACCTCGGGGAGACGATGGGCAATATCATCACGGCGAGCTACAAGGCCATGGTCGAACTGAAGCCAGACGCGGTGCTGGTCCTGGGGGACACCAATTCCTGCCTTTCTGTGATCGGCGCCAAACGCCTGCACATCCCTATTTTCCACATGGAGGCGGGGAACCGCTGCAAGGACGAGTGCCTGCCGGAGGAGACCAACCGCCGGATCGTGGACATCATCTCCGATGTGAATCTGG
>CANRLX010000049.1 GCA_947631615.1 uncultured Acetatifactor sp. | reverse complement strand
AGAAGTTCGGCCATCTTCTGAAGGAGGCCGCTCTGCGGGAGGATGTGCCCGTGCTGACCATGGGCTTCACGGAGGCGGAGGCGGTGAAGCTGTTCGCCAATACATATCTTGCCATGCGTGTGAGCTTTTTCAACGAGCTGGATACGTATGCAGAGTTGAATGGTTTGAATGTCCGGGAAATCATAGACGGCGTATGCCTGGACTACCGGATAGGGGATGGATACAACAACCCCTCCTTCGGCTACGGCGGGTATTGCTTCCCGAAGGATACGAAGCAGCTTCTTGCAAACTGTGCGGATGTGCCCCAGCGGCTGATCCGTGCGGTGGTAGAGACGAATGACGTGCGCAAGGAGCACATTGCATCTCAGGTGATGAAGCGCGTGGCAGGGAAAGAGAAGCCTGTGGTGGGCGTGTACCGTCTGACGATGAAGTCGAACAGCGACAACTTCCGTGAGAGCGCCATCCAGGGCGTGATGGCGAAGGTAAAGGAGCAGGGCGCGGAGGTCATGATCTACGAGCCCACGCTGAAGGAGCAGAGCGATTTCAACGGGTATCCGGTGAACAATGATCTGGCCGCGTTCATGGACGGGTGCGATGTGATCATTGCGAACCGGTATGACGAAGAGCTTGCGCCGGTGATGGACAAGCTGTACACGCGGGATGTATTCCGTCGGGATTGAGGAAGAACGAAGATGCGGATATTGGTGACGGGCGGCGCGGGCTTTTTGGGTTCCAACCTGTGCGAGCGGCTGGTGAAGGACCCGGAGAACTATGTGTACTGCCTGGATAACCTCCAGACCGGAAGTCTGGAGAACGTCAGGGAACTGATGGACCGGCCCAACTTTGAATTCATTGAGCACGACATCGTGGAGCCGATTGAACTGAATGTGGACCAAATATACAATGCGGCTTGTCCAGCCAGCCCCCCGGCGTATCAGGCGGACCCGGTGCACACCCTGAAGACCAGCGTGTTCGGGATACTGAACATGCTGGAGCTGGCGCGAAGGCATGACGCCACGGTGCTGCAGTTCTCCACCTCGGAGGTGTACGGGGACGCGCTAGTACATCCCCAGCCGGAAATCTATTGGGGTAACGTGAACCCAGATGGTATCCGGAGCTGCTACGACGAGGGGAAGCGTGCGGCAGAGACGCTGTGCTTCGACTACCACCGGCAGTACGGCGTAAGAATCAAGGTAATCCGCATCTTCAATACATACGGTCCAAAGATGAACCCGAAAGACGGCCGTGTGATCAGCAATTTCGTGAACCAGGCGCTGCGGGGCGAGGACTTGACGGTATACGGCGACGGGAAGCAGACCCGGAGCTTCTGCTACGTGGACGACCTGATCGAGGGGATCGTTCGGATGATGAACAGTCCGGAGGAAATAACGGGCCCGGTGAACCTGGGCAATCCCGGGGAGTTCACCATGCTGGAGCTGGCGGAGGAAGTGCTGGGACAGACGAGAAGCAAATCGAAGCTGGTATTCCATGCGCTGCCGAAGGACGATCCGAAGCAGCGGCGTCCGGACATAAGCAAGGCGAAGGAGCTTCTGGGCTGGGAGCCAAGGGTGCCGCTGAACGAGGGATTGGCAAAGACAATCAAATACTACCAGAGCCTTTTAGTGCGGGCTTAACGGAGGAGAGAGTTACTTGAGCGAAACGGGAAAGACCACGGCTGTGGTGACCGAACCGGTGAGAACCGCAGAACTTAGGGTCAATACCAGTAGGCTCTACAAGGGCATAAAACGTGCATTTGATGTTGTTATGTCAGTGCTGGGGCTGATCGTTTGTATCCCGGTATTTCTTGTGATTGGTATAGCAATCAAACTGGAGGATAAAGGGCCGGTGTTCTATCATCAGCCGCGTATCGGCCTGAATGGCCGGGAGTTCACGTTCTACAAGCTGCGGAGTATGTACACGAATGCCGACGCGATCAAGTCTACGCTGATGGATCGGAATGAAATGGATGGCCCAGTATTTAAGATCAAGGATGACCCGCGAGTGACGAAGGTTGGGCGGTTTATTCGCAGGACGAGTTTGGACGAGCTGCCACAGCTTTGGAATGTGCTGCGGGGCGACATGAGCTTTGTAGGTCCACGTCCATTGCCGACGGCTGAGGAACTAGCGTGCAATGCCTATCAACGGCAAAGAGAACTGGTAAAGCCAGGTCTTACCTGCTACTGGCAGATATCCGGGCGGAACGATGTGATGTTCGATGAGTGGATAGAGATGGATTTTCAGTACATACGGGAACAGAGTGTCTGGACAGATATAAAGGTGTTGGCGATGACAATACCAGCGGTGTTGGGAGCCAAGGGCGCGTCATAACTTCGCATGAATAGACAGAGGTTATCAAGCGGGAGAGCGTAGGATATGAAAAAGATACTCATGGTGTGTGAATCGTTTACTGGTGGGGTATATGCTTACCTTTCCCAACTGTGCAATGATATGTGCGACGACTTTGAGGTATATCTTGCTTATTCGATTCGCCGTCAGACGCCGAAAAACTATCGGGATTATTTAGATAAGCGCATCCATCTCATCGAAGTATCGAATTTTGGCAAGGGCATTACTGACATTGTAAATGATTTCCGTGTGATTAAAGAATTAAGAGCAATTGAAGCTGAAATAAAACCCGATATCATCCACCTCCACTCTTCTATAGCAGGTGGACTTGGAAGACTTGCATACAAGGGGAAAACCAACACCGTGATATATACCCCGCATGGCTATGCGCATATCCTGATGGGACCGGGGATCAAAAGTAAGGTGTTTCTGATGCTTGAAAAGGTTCTTGGAAGAACGAACCACATTACGCTTACTTGCTGTGAGAGTGAGGACCAAGAAGCCAAAAGACTGTGCAAACACACAGCCTATATTGAAACCGGTATCAATTTACGAGAGTTATCCGCTGCTTTGGATGGTATAGAGCCGGTAAAGAAGGATCGCTTTACCGTCTTTTCACTGGGCCGGATCTGCAAACAAAAGCGGCCGGAGCTGTTCAACCGGATCGCGGAACTGATCCCTGAGGCGAGATTCCTTTGGATTGGCGACGGGGAGCTACGGGAACAGCTGACAGCGCCGAATATAGAGGTTACAGGCTGGAAACCGCGCCATGAGGCGCTGGCTATTGCCAAAGGAGCAGATGCCTTCATCCTCTGCTCTTACGGTGAGGCAATAGCCATGAGCGTCCTGGAAAATATGTACATAAAAAAGCTGTGCCTCGTGAGTAACACGATGGGGAACAAAAGTGTCATCCGCGATGGTGAAAACGGCTATGTATGCGATACTCCGGAGGAGTATGCGGCACGGATACGCGGAGCAATGAAAGTGTTTCCAAAGGAATTGCCCGAGGCGGCCTACGCAGACGTGCTGAAAACCTATAATACGGATACGATGAAAGAGAAGTTCGTGCGGTTCTATCAGAGTGTTGCAAAGTAGCTTCGAGCAAATGGGAGATGATTGAGGATGAGCGTCAAAACGAAAATTAAAAATGATTTATGGCATATCAACTATGTCATTCCGTTTACAGCAAAATACTTACAGGGCGGAAAACTTCATTATATAAAAAAAGCGCTGCCGGAGATTGCTCATCTTCATGTCATTAAGGGAAGCGGGAAGAGAGATATTTCCACTGATATCGAAGCGCTTTTTGAAAGGGTTGAACTCCAATGGGACAAAAACTCTTCCTTCTTTTATTGGATCGATACCAATAAAACCATAGCCGTCCGCGGCAATATCCTGAGCAATTTTACCCTGGATTACGACCGGATCATTTCAACACCTTTCCATGAGCACGCTGACCGGGCGATCAAAGCGGGAGGGGTCTATGGCGAGCGCGCTCAGCATATGAAAAATGCGGTGGAACGGCTGAAAGACCGCGTTTTAAGAGTGCTTGAGGTGGAAGATAGTGCAAAAGCTCGAGTGCTGCAAGAAGAATTCTCTGCCCTGCTGGACCGACCTGCCAGACATTTTCATGAGGGCCTGCAAAGGATCCTTTTCTTTAATCAGATGCTTTGGCAGACGCGCCATACGCTGAACGGCTTGGGCCGGCTGGATAAGATCCTGGGCGGTCTCTATGCTGCGGATCTGCGTGATGGCGTCATCACGAGGGATGATGCGCATGCTATGATATCGGATTTTCTGACCTGCCTGAGCAAGTGGTACTCGTATAAGAGTTCCGCTTTGCTTGGCGATATTGGGCAGATCATTGTTTTAGGCGGAAATGAGCGGGATGGCTCCTATTTTTGCAACGATTTGACCTATCTGTTTATGCAGGTCCAGGCGGAATTGGAACGCCCCGATCCAAAGATCCTGCTGCGCGTATCATCCAGGATGCCGGAAGAACTTCTGTCTGCCGCAGTGGATGCTTTGGCAAAGAGAACGGGAAGTCCTCTGCTTTCCAACGACGATGTTATCATTCCGTATTTGACTGACTTTGGGATTGCAGAAGGCGACGCGCACAGCTATTGTGTTTCTGCCTGCTGGGAGCCGTTCATTCCCGGTAAATCACTGGATCAGAACAACATCAAAACATTTGATTTCTTCCGCCCTCTTGACGCGATGCTTCGTGCGGGTGATCTTGATACGATCAAAGGCTATGACGACCTTTTGGCGCAGTATGACGCTTATCTCAGACAGGAGTGGAAAGCGTTCCTGCATTCACTGGACGAATTTGTTTGGGCAGTTGATCCGCTGGTGTCCATCCTGACGACGGGATGCACTAAAAACGGAAAAGATATCTCTGAAGGCGGAGCGGTCTATAACAATTATGGCGTCACGAGCGTTGGGATGGGGAGCGCATGCGATACATTGCTGAACATCGATCGGCTTGTTTTTCAGGAGAAAACGTATACCCTTACTGAATTGAACGGTGCCAGAGAGAAAAACTATTCCGAACATCCTGAACTGCTGGCTATGCTTAAAAATCAGGAAAAGCATTTTGCCCATGATGATGAACGTGCAGCCGCTCTGGCGGACCACATCATGGAAGTGAGCAATCAGGAGATCGAAAAGTACAGAAATCCTCTGGGCGGAAGGGCAAAATTCGGCTTGAGTTCACCCAACTATATCAAGAACGCGAAGAAGATGCCGGCGGATCTTGCAGGCCGTGTTAATGGAACGCCGTACGGGACGCATATCTCCTGTGTGGATGCGCCCTATACGGAAGTCGTTCAGTTTGCCGGAAACCTGCATCACGGGAAATATGGGTTCAATGGCAATGTGGTGGATTTTTTTGTCAGCCCCGGCTTGCTGGAAAACAATCAGGAACAGTTCGCTTCTTTCCTGAGAGCGGCGATTTCCGTAGGCTTCTTCCAGATGCAGATGAACATCTTGGACAGCGCGACGTTGATCGATGCTAAACGGCATCCGGAAAAATACCCGGGATTGATCGTCCGTGTGTGGGGATTCAGCGCGTATTTTAACGATTTGCCGGAGGACTATCAGAACCTGTTGATCGAAAGGGCGCAGGCAAATGAAACTGCTGGTCACTAATATTCAGCGGTTCTCTTTGCACGACGGGCCCGGGATCAGGACTACAGTATTTCTCAAAGGATGCACGCTCCATTGCCCGTGGTGCTGTAATCCGGAGAACATTCAGCCGCGAAAGCAATATTATTACCAGAAGAAAAAATGTATTGCAGCAAACGGCAGCTGCGCGTATGGCGACTGCCCGTTTGCAATCAGCACGGACGTCAAAACCGGCTTGTCCCGATTGACGCGGCAGCAGTTCCTGCAATGCAAAAGCGGCGCACTGGGGGAGTATGGGGAGTGGTATGAGCCTGCAGAGCTTGTGAAAGAGGTGATGCGGGACGCTCCCTTTTGGGGCGATGACGGCGGGGTCACTTTTTCCGGCGGAGAGCCGCTGATGCAGATGGACGCCTTGGAACCGGCGCTTGCGTTGCTGAAAAGATGCGGCGTCAATCTGTGCGCTGAGACAGCTCTATATGTGCCGACCAGCGCTGTCCTCAAAGCAATGAAATATTTCGATAAGCTGTTTGTTGATGTAAAGCTGTTGGACAAAAACAGAGCACGGAGCGTTCTGGGCGGGGACTTGGAGCTGTATCTGGAAAATCTACATACTGTGTTGGAAAGCGGCGTTTCTGTCAGTCTGCGCCATCCGCTGATAAAAGGTTATACGGATGATATTGCGACAGAACGAGCAATCCATGAATTGTTGACACATTACCCAAGCTGTGAGTACCAAATTTTGTCAGAACATCATCTGGGCGATGAGAAGCGCCTTTCTGTTGGCGATGTATGCAAAGGAGATTGAATAGCAATGAAGAAGATCGCAATAGCATCTTGTTATGCTCAGCATAACTATGGCAGCATGCTTCAAGCCTATGCTACGCAAAAGATATTGGATATTTTGGGAATAGACAATGAGACGATCGATACAACAGGGATAAATAAAGAAATCCAGAAGAAGAAGAATAAATATTTTCTTAAGGCGGCATTTACTTCCGATATTCTGCTCTATAAGATGGGAATGGTTAAGAGCATAGTAAGAAGAAAATTCATTCAAAACGATTATGCGAGGAACATGAGACAAAGAAATCAAATGTTCGATAAGTTCCGAGAAAAATATAAAGTGTCCCCGTCTTTTTCATCACGAGAAGAACTGAGCAATTATTGCTCGTCAAATTATAGCGCTGTGATTGTAGGCAGCGACCAGCTTTGGCTCCCTGGCAATATAGCAGGAGATTATTATACTCTTAGCTTTGTCCCGTCGGATGTAAATTCGATAGCCTATTCAACAAGTTTTGGACAGGCAAGTCTTCCCAAGGATATGGAAGACATAGCCGCGGCTTTTCTGAAAAGAATTCGTCATATTAGCGTTAGAGAGGATAGCGGACAATCGTTAATTTATAGCCTCACTGGCAGAAAAGTTCCAGTTGTATGTGATCCGACACTGCTACTTACACCTGAAGATTGGCTAGAAATTCAAGATGAAGAGAATAAGTATCCTGGGCCGTACATATTTTGTTACTTTTTGGGAACGAATCCAAAACATAGAGATTTTGTTACGCGGTTAAGTAAAGCAACTGGCTGCCGAATTGTTGCGCTTACACATGTCAATGAATATGTTAAGTGTGATGAACAATATGCAGATGAGACACCATATGATGTTGGGCCGGGTGAATTTGTCAAACTGATTCGATACGCTAGATATGTTTGCACGGATTCCTTTCATTGCACGGTTTTTGCAATGCTGTATAAGAGGAGATTCTTTACACTGAAAAGATACGGAAACACAAAGCAATCCACAAACAATAGATTAGAGACACTCTTTCGATTGGTTGGATTAAACGAGCAGTTTTTTAACGGAGATGAAGATATAGAATATCTTTTGAATAAGGAAATTGACTTTGTTCAGGTAGAGCAAAACATCGAAAAAATACGTGAACAGTCGCTTCAATATTTAAAGGCTGCAATTGCTGATGAAGGGAGCACCGACCTGTGATCGAGATCAAGAAAGCCGAGGTCTGCTGCGGCTGTGGTGCCTGCATGAACGTTTGCCCGACGAAGAGCATTACCATGAAGGAAGATAAGGAGGGCTTTTTGTATCCTCATATTGATGCTGTGACATGTGTGGACTGCGGAGCATGTGAAAAAGTGTGCCCTGTCGTCAATTATCAGAAAGTGGTTCCGGCTTTTGAGCCTGTCGCTGCGGCTGTTCAGCATAAGGATCGTGAGATCTTGCGTCAGAGCACGTCTGGCGGTGCATTTACGGCAATCGCTGAATATGTCATTGACCAGGGCGGCGTGGTCTTTGGAGTCGAGCTTACGAGTGACTATTCTGTCCGGCATTGCATGGTCGATAAGAGCTCAGATTTGAAAAAATTCAGAAACTCCAAGTATGTGCAGAGCGATACCGGGACCACTTACAGCGACGTGATGCGTTGCTTGAAAGCTGGCAAGATGGTCTGCTACAGCGGTACGCCGTGTCAAGTCGAGGGCCTTCTTCTGTATCTTGAAAACAGCGATTATGACAGAGAGAAGCTGGTTTTGGTCGATATCGTATGCCGAGCAGTGCCGTCGCCAGGAGTATGGAAGAGATATGTTGATTTCATCGAGAAAAAGTACGGAGCGCTGAAGTCGGTCCGTTTCCGGGATAAAACACTGGGCTATCAGTATTCAACGATGGAAGTTGTTACTGATGGAGGAAAAACGCTTCGGGAAGGAATCGAATCAGGAAAATGGCTTCGGATGTTTTTCTCTGGAATGATAACCCGGCCTTCCTGTGCCGAGTGTAAGTTCCGCAGCATAGATCGCAGGAGTGATTTCACTATTTGGGATTGTCTGAACGCCTATCATGTAGACAGGAAACTGGATGAAACATTGGGCGTCACAAGAGTGCTCATACATACAGAAAAGGGAAAAAAGATTTTTGAACAGATATGCGGTGACTTTGATTACGATTATGTGCCGGTCGAGGCCGCAACAAAGAATGTGCGGGAGCTGATAGCTTCTCCAGCAGTCGATGAACGCAGGACCAATTTCTATTCTGATCTGAAAGTCATGGATATGGGGGATGTACTGAAAAAGTACTTCCCGGATACGTTTATGGTCAGAGCAAAAAAAGCGGCAAGACGCTGCTTGAATGTCATAGGTCTTGACGTGTGGGTTAAGCATTATTTGAGGAAAGAATAATAAGTGTGGGTTAATAATCAAATAATAGCGCGTTAACAGCGCTATATTGTTATTTGTTATTATGGTTGGTTTTCTCGGGAGCAATGACACATGAGATTACTTTTTGTCAGTCAAGCCGCACGCGTTGTACGTGATGAAGGTGGAAACGCATACTTAAATGTTCACATGAACCGCCGAACTATTGAGAGATATGCCTCTCATTGTGATAGCTTGGTCATGTTTCTAAGGGATAGCGGCATTAGAATGAACTCGCAAGAAGCCAAGGCTCAGTATAACCCATTTCCCTATGACTTGGCCGAACTGGTCGTTGGCTATAATCAGTATCACCCTTTGACCAACTGGCTGAAAATTAAAAGACGTATAGAGATGAAACACAAGCTCGAGGATGCAATTCAATCTTCAGACAGAGTGATAGTTGCGGCTGCCAGTGGTCCGTATGCAAATATTGTGGTTCGGCATTGTAAGAGGCTTCATAAACAGTATATGTTGATGAATGGTGGGTTCATATTTGAAACGGAATGGCACAACAAAAACCATCTGGGGAAACTGATGGCCCCCATAGATGAATACTATTGCAAAAAGAACCTGCGGGACGCGCCATACGCGCTGTACGTGACGGAGCACGCGCTGCAGGAGCGCTATCCCTGCCAAGGTAGAAGTATTGGCTGCTCCGATGTGGAAGTGCCTGAACTGGACGATTCCGTTTTGGAGGGCCGCATCCGGCGTATTGAGCGGCTGACGTCGGTTACGGGGGAGCCCGCGCAAGGGCCAGAAGTACGTGATCCGGGCGCTGGCAAAACTGAAAGCCCGGGGGATCGATAACATAGAATACCAGTTACTTGGAGCCGGAAAGCCAGATAAGCTACTGGCAGAAGCAGAGAGACTTGGCGTATCCGAACAGATCAAGGTCATCGGCCTCAAACCGCACAGCGAGGTGTATTCCTGGCTGGACAGTATAGACATCTATATCCAGCCCAGCTTCAGCGAGGGGCTGTGCCGCGCGGTGGTGGAGGCCATGAGCCGGGCCTGCCCGGTGCTATGTTCCACGGCCGGGGGGAATGTAGAACTGTGCGAGAAAGAATTCTCATTCAAAGCGGGAAATGTAGATCAGATCGCGGACTGCATTCTGAGAATGTCCGACAAAGACGCGCTGCTCTCCTCCGCCCGGCGCAGCTTCGCACGGGCGGACAAATATGAAAAAGCCAGCTTGGACGCGGCCCGTGACGCATTCCTGGATGAGTTTATGAGATAGATCGGGGCCCTTCACCCGTGGGACCCGGGAGGATAGGAAGTTGTGAAAGATAGTAGTATACTTATCTATATGAAAGAATCGGACTTGGCGCCGGTAGGAGGACCAAGAGGATATCTGTTCAACTTGAAAGTTGAGCTCGATAAGCGCGGGATCAAAAATATTCATTTTATCAAGGTCGAAAACAGCCTTATAAATAAATATAAGAGCGTATCTGCCAAGCTGCGGCCGGGTGCATTTAAAACAGTTTTGAACGCGTTGAAGAATCTTGTCAAATACGGACGACTGATATATGGACACAACGCGTTTTCCCCGGTGGATCTGGATGAATACGATTACGTTCATTTCCACAGTACATATGATATGTATTCGGTCCGCGAGAGTCTAAAAAACTATAAGGGAAAAGTCATCCTGACATCTCATTCTCCTAAACTGTTTTCGCAGGAAGAGAATGACCGGATATCAAAGGCCGAGAAGAGGCTGTTTTGGTTTATATACAATAAACTGATCCGGATGGACGAGTATTCGTTTGAACGTGCGGATTATTTGGTGTTCCCCTGCCCAGAGGCAGAGGAGCCGTATTATCACACGTGGAAGGACTACAGCGGGATCAAGGAGTTGAAGCGGCAAAACTATTATTATGTTTTGACGGGCGTACCGGAAGCACATATCTTGTTGGCAAGAGGAGAAATTCGCAGAAAACTGAATATACCAGATTCTGCGTTTGTGATTTCATATGTGGGGAGACACAATGAAGTCAAAGGTTATGACCAGCTGAAAGAGATGGCAGGTCCTCTCCTGCAAAATGAGAATACATACATAGTAGTTGCGGGCCGCGAAGGTCCTATCCCCAGATATGATCATCCGCGTTGGATCGAAGTGGGATGGACAAACGACCCACATTCATACATAGCGGCAAGCGATGTATTTGTTCTGCCAAACAGAGAGACGTATTTTGATCTTGTACTGCTTGAAGTCCTGTCAATTGGCCAGATTGTTGTTGCCAGCAATACAGGCGGCAACAAGTATTTTGGCAAACATAACCGCAGCGGTATCATGCTATTTAATGGTGCTGATGATGCAATCTCAATAATTAGCGAATTGTTGAGAACACCGGCGGGTGAATTAAGCAAAATGCGCGAAGACAACCGCGAGCTCTATTTAAAAGAGTTTACATGCAAGGCATTTGCTGATAACTACATGGATTTCTATGATCAACTTCCTTAAATACCTTGCTAAAGGCGCGAAACGGTGGTGACATGATTGTGAATAACCTGTTTAAATATGATTATTACCAATTGACTGGGAATTATAGCGGGGGGGGTATTCAAAGCCCTGATCAAAGAGCCATCGATCCGCTATTTGTATTTTCAGAGAAAACATGATGCTTCTGTTGGTGTTGTTTCAAGAATTAGTTGGGTTATATCAAGAATGATTGGAAAGAAATATGGGATCGAGGTATATACAAAGAATATAGGTAAGTATCTGTATTTAGGTCACGCTTTCGGGATCACAGTCAACCCAAACGCCGTTTTAGGGGATTGCGTCAGCCTTCACAAGGGGTGCACGATTGGGCAGACCAACCGTGGCGAAAAGCAGGGATATCCCACTCTGGGAAATTGCGTGTGGGTCGGAATCAATGCAATTGTCGTGGGGCACGTCAGCATCGGCGATGACGTTCTCGTTGCGCCCGGAGCGTATGTGAACTGCGACGTTCCTGCACATTCGATCGTATATGGAAACCCGTGCGTTATAAAGGCAAAAGAGCACGCGACTCAAGGTTATTTCAGGTACGTGAATGCGGAGAATTTGACTCAAATGCTCCAAGGATAAAGATATATTAATTTCAACCAAACCACTGCGCATTCTATCAAGTAAAAACTCACAAGTGATATTTGGCTCGATAAAGGAGAACTACATGATATATTATATGATTTTTGCATTTTTGTTTACTTTGGCGCTTGTTGAAGTAGTCTCTCCTTCTGCGAATATCTTGTCATTTCGTACTGCAAATATCAGCCTCGGAAATCACCGCGCTATAACAAAAAAATATAACATTCTCGCAACATTGATTATTGTGTTTCTTGTTTTGATGGCTGGTTTTCGCTGGGAGACTGGAATAGACTTTGGGATCTATAAGAACGCCTATAATAATGTGAGAAATGGGGTAGATATTTCGCGCGATACAGAATACACATTTATACTTATTTCGCGATTGCTTCCAAGTCTTACGGTTGTATTGTTTTTCTATGTTATTACATCTCTCTTTGTTCAGTACAAGTGTTTGAAAGAGCAGTCAACATCGTTCTTTGTAAGTTTATTTCTCCTATACTCATATCTGTATCTGAGATTTGATATGGGTATCATTCGACAAGGTCTTGCCATTTCTTTCACGATTCACTCCATCAAATATATACAGAAGAAGAATTTCATTGGCTTTAATATTTGTATGATTGTTGCTTTTTTGTTTCACAATACTGCAATCATCTTTTATCCTGCATACTTTCTTGCAGACCTTCGATATTCAAAGTCAACGTATATGATCGTGGTGTTGATCAGCTTCATGCTTGGATTGACGAATGTGTGGAGATACATTGCGCCGTTGATTGCCAGACTTCCTATACCTTTGATAGGGAAGTATATGAATTATTTTACCAGCGGCTACATAAAAAAGTCACCGTTTTCTTTTAGCGATATTAACGAGTTGGTATATTTTTCTTTTGCTCTTTATTCATTGCAGGATTTGAATGATGATAAAGGAAAACGAAATAGGATACTCTTAAACATATATTTCATTGGAACAAGTATCATGTATCTCTTCAAGTCAGTCGACTTTATTTATGGGCGCGGTGTAGCTTATTATTTGATAGTCGATATTCTGCTGCTTCCCGAAGCGATCCGACAGCTAGGCAAAAGGCAGTACAGAGTAGCTGCGTTGTTGCTTTTATCGGTTGTTTCTTTTCTTAGGGTCTACGGTCTGCTTACAACATATTCCGAGGCTGTCTGGCCTAATTATAGCTATTATCCTTATACATCCGTTCTTTGGCAGTAGTACCATTATGTGCCAGTTGTTCAAACTTTATAATTCAATTATAATATGCGGGGATTGAAATGAATATCAAGTCGCCATATAAAAAGTTGATAAAAAGTTTTATGTTCAAAACTCCAATCATGAAGGATTATCTTTGGGCTTTTAAGCTATATAAGAAATATATGAGATTTCCTGAGAGTCAAAGTTTGGCCAGCTATTTACTTCTGCATCATTCTCATTTCTATTTGTGCCCCGACCTTGGAAGCAAAGCGAAACAGGTTGCGCGTCTACTCCAACATATCGACATACAGCCTGTAGATAATTATTTCTTTTATTCCATTGATTGTTTCAAGACATTAGCGAACAAGAGCGCTGTCTATGGAAACTGCACAGGCGATATCGATATGCTCGTGCATGGTGCTTTTCTCACTGAGGAGCCCCCAAAAGATAATTTCGGCATGGAAAGAAACACGGTACAGAAGGCTATGCGAAACTATCTGACGCGCTGCTACCAGACGCCAAAAGTTGAAAAGCGCTACAGAAAACAGTTAGATGCGGCTGCGTCACTTTTTGAGCGACCAGCAGTAAGCTTATTTGAGGCGCTCCAGCGTATTCTGTTTTTTGACCAGTTTGTTTGGCAGACCGGCCACACACTTGTTGGCCTTGGGCATTTGGACTGGATTTTGGATGATCTTTATCGTCATGACATTTACGCTGGCATTTTGACGCGTGACAGGGCGAAGGAATTGTTACGGGGTTTTCTACTCTGTCTGCACGAATGCTATTGGTTCAAAAGCGCAGCACTCATGGGAGATACAGGGCAGATCGTCATTTTGGGCGGACGTGGTGCAGACGGAAAGTATCACTGCAATGAGTTAACGTACCTGTTTATTGAAGTTTCCGAGGAACTTAAATTGCCGGACCCCAAGGTGCTGCTGCGGTGTACGGCGGATATGCCGGAGGACCTGCTAGAGGCGGCGGTAGACTGCATCGCTACAGGCATCGGTGCGCCGCTGCTGTCCAACGACGATACGGTGATACCGGCTATGCGCAGCTGCGGCTATGAAGAAGCTGACGCCTGTAATTACGGAACGTCCGCCTGCTGGGAGCCGCTGGTGCCGGGGGTGAGCTGCGAGGCCAACAATATCGCGTCCCTGAACTTCGTGATCCCGTTCACGCGGATGCTTTCCACTCCCCAATTTGATGGCTGTGCGTCCTTGGATGAGCTTCAGTTGCTCTATATGAAGCATTTGTCAGAGTACATTGAAGGTCTGCTGACGCCGCTGACCGGACTGGAGTTAGAGAAGGACCCGCTTCTGTCTCTGGTGAGCCCCTCTGCAGAGGAACGGCGTAAGGATATCACACAGGGAGGGGCCAAGTATAACAACATGGGGCTGACTTCCGTAGGTTTGGGAACGGTAGTCAACTCGCTTCTGAATTTAAAAAAATTAGTCTTTGAGGAAAAGCGCTATACACTGCAAGAACTCAATGACCTTCGGCGGTCAAATTATTCAGAGCAGGACTCGCTACTGCGGGAGTTGAAGAACTTGCAGCCTTGCTTTGGTTGTGATGATGCCCCCGTTGTGGCTCTAACGAAGCAGATTATTGCGTATGCCAGCGGCGAGTTTGAGAAATACAGGACAAAACTGGGCGGTCGTTTTAAATTTGGACTGAGTTCGCCCAGCTATATCTCCGGCGCAGATAAAGTACCCGCGACGTTTGATGGGCGGCGGGATGCTGATCCCTTTAGCGTACACATCTCTTCCGGCGTCGCCGTGCCAACGACGGAGCTGCTGTCCTTTGCCATGCAGCTGGATTATGATGAGAACCGAATAAACGGCAATGTGATCGACTTCATCACGTCACCAGGCATTTTGACGCAAAATATCAGAAAATACGCGGCGCTGTTGCGGGCGGGATTTGCCGGCGGCATCTTCCAGTTGCAGATGAATGTGGTGGACAGCGCAACGCTGATCGCGGCGAAAGCGGACCCCACGCTGTTTCCCAATCTGGTGGTGCGCGTCTGGGGCTTCAGCGCGTATTTCAACGATCTGCCGGAGGAATACAAAGACGTTCTGATCGCCCGGGCCATCGAGAGCGAAAAGGCGGCGTGATACAGGCGGAGCTATGCAGAGGAAAAACGTCAAACTGAACTACGTATACAACGCGGCCTATCAGGTCCTGCTGTTGATCATGCCTTTGATCGTGGCACCCTATCTGTCCCGTGTGCTGGAGCCGGACGGTGTGGGCACTGCCAGCTATATGGAATCCATCGTGGCCTATTTTACGCTGTTTGCCACCATGGGCATTTCCACCTACGGCCAGCGGGAGATATCCTACGTCCAGGACAATGCAGAAAAGCGGAGCCTCGTCTTTTGGAATACGAAGGTGCTAGGCTTTTGTGCGTCCGCTGTGACGATGGTGGTATATGTAGCCTTCTCGCTGTCGCAAAAAGAACGGTCTACGCTGTATCTGATCCTGACATTGAATCTTGTGGCTGTGTTTTTCGACATCACTTGGTTCTTTCAGGGAATGGAGGAGTTCGGTAAGACCGTAACGCGCAATACTGTCATCAAGGTCCTGCAGATCGCGTATATCTTTCTCTTTGTCAAAACAAAGGAGGACCTGCCACTCTATGTGCTGGGGCTGGGGCTGTTCACAGCGCTGGGGAATCTGTCCCTGTGGGCGTATTTGCCGCGGTATATAAAAAAAGTCAGCTTTCGGCAACTGCGCCCGTTTCAGGATATCAAAGTGGTCTGGTCCCTGTTTGTCCCCACCATCGCCATACAGATATACACGGTGTTGGATAAGACAATGATCGGTGTCATCACTGGCAGCTCCTTTGAAAACGGCTACTATGAACAGGCAGTCAAGATATCCAAGATGCTCCTGGCACTGGTGACGGCGCTGGGGACGGTGATGGTGCCGCGGGTGGGGAACCTTTTCGGAAAGGGAGAGACATTTGAGGTGCGCCGGATGATGTATCGGAGCTACCGGTTCGTCTGGTTTTTGGGAATCCCCCTGTGCTTCGGTGCCATTATGGCGGCGGGGAATTTCGTTCCTTGGTTCTTTGGCCCTGGCTATGATAAGGTCGTCCCACTTTTGCGGGTGTTGTCTCTGCTGATCCTGGCAATCGGGATCAATAACGTGACGGGGATACAGTATTTTATCCCCACAAAGCGCCAGAACCTGTTCACGCTGACGGTCATCGTCGGTGCCTGTACGAACTTCACGCTGAACATGATTCTGATTCGCCGTTTCCTGTCTGTTGGCGCGGCGATAGCATCTGTGGCGGCAGAGTCGGCCATCGCGGTGGTGCAGCTAGTGATCGTGAGGAAAGAGCTGTCGCCAGGCAAAGTGCTGAGCGAGGGCGTGCACTACTACGTCGCCGGGGCGGTCATGGTCTTGGTCCTCTGGCCTATCTGCCGATGGCTGTCGCCGTCTGTCCTGCACACGGCCATGATCGTGGCCGTTGGCGCGATGGTCTATTTCCTGGTGTTGCTGGCGGAGCGGGACGAGTTTTTTCTGTCCAACGTCAGAGGTGTTTTGCGAAAACTGCATCTGAGCAAGTAGGATGATATGGACGAACACATTCTGATAACGAATATCCAGCGCTTTTCCCTCCATGACGGCCCGGGGATACGGACGACGGTGTTCTGCAAGGGTTGTAGTCTGCGTTGCCCCTGGTGCGCCAATCCTGAGAATTTGGAGCCCCGGTCGGAGGATTATGTGAAGGACGGTGTGCCGGGAACGTATGGCCGGTATATATCCTGTGAGGAACTGCTCCAGGAGGTCATGAAGGACGAGATGTTCTACCGCCAGTGCGACCAGGGGGAGAGCCTGGACGCGTTGCCTGGCGGCGTGACCTGGTCCGGCGGCGAGCCGCTCCTGCAGGCGGACCGGTTGAAGCCGCTGTTCCGCAGACTGAAAGATGCTGGTGTGCATCAGTGTGTGGAGACCTGCCTTTTCGTCCGGGCGGACAAGCTGGAACTTGCGATGGAGTACATTGACCTGTTCTATGTGGATATCAAGATACTGGACGAGGCACGGTGCAGGGAAGTTCTGCGCGGGGATCTGCGGCGGTATCTGGCCAACGTGGAGGCATTGTTTGCAGCAAAGAAACCGGTGGTGTTCCGGGTCCCGGTCATAGGTGGGTTTACGGACAGCGGGGAGAACCGGCAGGCGGTCATAGCCCTGATAAAACAATACAGCCCCATAAAGGTGGAGCTGATCATGGAGCACAATTTGGGCCGGAGCAAGTATCTTTCTCTTGGCAAGACACCGTTGGACCTGCATACCGTAACGGATGAGTTCATGGAGCAGTACAAGAAAGCAATGATAAAGAGCGCAGGAGCAATTGCGGTAGTCTGCAAAATATAAGGAATTGTAGAAATGAAGTATAACTATCTGATCATCGGCGCGGGTCTGTACGGCGCGGGGTTTGCCCGCGAGGCGAAAGACGCAGGCAAGACCGTCCTGGTCGTGGACAAGCGGCCGCATATCGCCGGGAATGTGTATACGGAGGACGTGGAGGGTATCCATGTGCATACATATGGTGCACACATCTTCCATACCAACGACAAGCGGGTCTGGGACTATGTGAATCGCTTTGCCGTGTTCAACCGCTTCACCAATTCCCCGGTGGCCAATTATCGCGGCGAGCTCTATTCGTTGCCCTTCAACATGTACACCTTCAGCCGGATGTGGGGCGTGGTGACGCCGGAGGAGGCTGCGGCGAAGATCGAAAATCAGCGGAAAGCTGCAGGCATCACAGAGCCGAAAAATCTGGAGGAGCAGGCCATTTCTTTAGTGGGCACTGACATTTATGAGAAGCTGGTCAAAGGCTACACTGAAAAGCAATGGGGCCGGGACTGCAAAGACCTGCCTGCGTTCATCATCAAGCGGCTTCCCGTACGGCTGACCTTCGACAACAACTACTTTAATGCCTTCTATCAGGGCATCCCCATCGGCGGGTACACGAAGATGGTCGCCAACATGCTGGATGGCATCGAGGTGCGCTTGGGTGTGGATTACCTAGAGCACAAGGCGGAACTGGACGCACTGGCTGAGAAGGTGGTGTACACCGGCCCAATCGACGCATATTTTGGCTATCGCTTCGGGCCGCTGGAGTACCGCTCTGTGCGGTTCGAGACGGAAGTGTTGGACAAGCCCAATTTCCAAGGGAACGCGGTAGTCAATTACACCGACCGGGAGACGCCGTGGACGCGGGTCATCGAGCACAAGTGGTTCCAGTTTGGGAAGGATGATGCTGGAAACGACCTGCCAAAGACGGTGATCAGCCGGGAGTACAGCAGCGAGTGGAAGCCTGGGGACGAACCCTATTACCCGGTGAACGATGAGAAAAACAGCGCTTTGTACAGACAGTACAAAGCGCGGACGGAGCGGGAGAAGAACGTCATTTTCGGCGGCCGGTTGGGGGAGTATAAGTATTACGACATGGACCAAGTCATCGCTGCAGCACTGGATATGAGTGAACGAGAACTAAAAGGATAGGTGAAAGATATGAGCAAGACCACACTGGTCATCCTTGCCGCCGGTATCGGGGCGCGGTACGGAAAAGGGATCAAACAGTTGGACCCTGTGGGGCCCAACGGGGAATTGATCATCGACTATTCCGTGCATGACGCCATACAGGCAGGCTTTGGGCGGGCGGTTTTCATCCTCCGTCGGAACACATATGCCGATTTCCGCGCGGTCATCGGTGACAGGCTGGAGCGGCGCTTGACACCGTTGGGCATCAAGCCGGAATATGTGTTCCAGGAGACGGACGATCTGCCTGCCGGACGGAAGAAACCCTGGGGCACGGGGCACGCTCTTCTGGCCTGCCGGGGCCTGTTGGACGGGCCCTTCACCGTAATCAACGCGGACGACTACTATGGGAAGCAGGCTTTTGTCCAGGCCCAGAGTTTCATGGAAGGATACGATCCGATGGAACAATTCCAATATGGGATGATCGGATTTGCGCTGAAAAACACGCTTTCCGACGCGGGTAGCGTGACCCGCGGCCTCTGCGCTGTGGATGACCGCGGGTATCTTGCCGGTATCCGGGAGACACGGAGCATCATAAAGACGCCCCAAGGCGCTGCCGTGAAGACAGACATCGGCCTTGAGGCGCTGGATGGAGATCAGTTGGTCTCTATGAATATGTGGATGCTGACGCCGGCATTCCTGGAGGCACTGCGGACGGGCTTCGCAACTTTCAGATCGACTGTCCAAGACCCGTTGCGTGACGAATATCTCCTTCCAGAGATCCTGGACCGGCATATCCGGGAGGGAAAAGCGAAGATCCGGGTCCTGCCTACCCAGGATGAGTGGTTCGGCATGACCTACCAGGAGGACAGAGCGGCGGTGATGGAGGCCGTCCGGCGTCTGATAGCGGATGGTACATATTCAGAGGACCTCTTTGCCGATCTGAGCCGCTGATATATTTGTATTCTTTTCAGTCGAGGAGATTTGTCAACAGCCGTCGATGTAGACGATCTCGGTATCGTTGTTGAGCCTGGGAACGAACGCAGGATTGCTCAGTCCTCGGCTGATGATCTGCCGACCGCCCACGATGCCGCCGGTGAGCTTCGGGAGCAGGCCCTGGTCCGGCGCATAGACGCCGCGCCACTGTTTCGTGCGCAGGTCGTAGAATCTCCATTGTCCGCCGTGCGCGTGCCCGGATAGGATGAGTTCAACGGACGATGGGACATAGGGGATATACTCGGGATGATGCATAAGGAGAATGTGATAGCCTTCCGCACCGGCAAAATCCCTCAACCAACCAATCTCCGGCGCTGGTGTTTTATGACGCCTTTTTATTTCGGAGTACGATTCTGAGGCTGATATTTCCCCCTGCTGGAATGCAGTATAGTAACCGGAGGAAAGCCCACCGATAATCGTCTTTCGCCCTTTTATCTCAAGCGTAACATAGCTATTATTCAGAAGTGTTACGCCGGTAGAGCGAATGATCTCTATTTCGGTCCCGGAGAGGTATGATTCGTGGTTACCTATTGAAACGAGGGTCAGAGCAAGCTCTGCACAACTCCGCAATAATTGTAGCGCATTGTGACACTCTTCTATGTTGACATCGGATCGTTGCTTCCAGCCGTGCAGGAAGTCGCCGGTATGAACGATTAGCGCAGGTGACCGTGAGCGGAGAGAGGAGAGGATCGGCCCGGGCGCGGTGTCATGCGTATCCGCCAAGAACGCGATGGAGGCGGGACATCCTTTCATTTTATAATTCGTTCCGGTCATGGTATGGCCTCCAGAGGATACACAATTAATATAAAAATAGTTTACCATATTGCGGAAGTAATATCAACGAGAGAGCACGAAGGGAGGCCAACGAGTGGAAAAAAACGGACGGGCATTGATTTATATCCTGTGGGGCGTCACAGCGCTTTGGGCGTTATTCTGCCTGTTCCTGTCCTGGCAGCAGGGGGATAATACCGCGCAGCTGAGCGGAAAGGTCGCATATGCCACGAAGAGGGTGATCTATCTGTTCGGTATCGAGGTTGATCTGAATACCCTCAATATGTGGCTGCGCAAGTATGCCCATGTTGCGGTGTTCTTCGTGTTGAGCGTCCTGTTCTGCTCTGCACTTCGGAGAAGCATGCCGCAATCCCCCTATTTATCAGCACGATCCTATGCTGTGACTGTGGTTACTTGCGTTGTCTGGGCTGTGATTGCAGAGGTGGGAAAGATTTGGGTACCAGGAGGGCATTTGCAATGGGATGAAACGAAGCTTGATATAGTCGGTGTGATATGCGGTGCAACGATCACGGAGCTTGTATGGATGATCTGGTGTCATGTTCATGCAAAATAACAGTAGGCATAGGAGACGACATAAACCACATACTTTCCACATAATGAGCCAATAATATGCATAGCATAATATAAAACTTCCCCGGCGAGAGTCGGGGATATCTTTGTGCGCAAAAGGTTACAAAATGGTTTCAATTATAACAAACACTTACACTCGCTATACTCGGCGGGCCACTAGAAGGACACTGCTTTGCCACGATGCCTTCTTTTGGGGAGGGGAGGCATCCGTCTCGTCGCTGTAGTATTGTTTAACACCTAGTCGCGTAGAAGTTGACGGAGGCTCATTGGGTTCCTTCTAGCTAAGGCGGAAAGGAGCGATCCATGAGCGTCAGCCA
>CANRLX010000048.1 GCA_947631615.1 uncultured Acetatifactor sp. | reverse complement strand
TGGACGAAAACGGCAACATGACGCTGGATGAAGACCGCCTTCGGAAAGGCCAAGCCCATTCCTCGATCTCGATCGAGAGGTTCTTTAAGAATTACGCATCTTCGATTTCCTCGAATGTGTCGCTGATCGACTACTACATGAAGACGCAGGCCGATGCCACTAGCGGCTATACGGCAAACGGCATCTACAACGTGCAGGGCAGCTCTTTATTTGATATTGCCGTATAAATTTCACAAAAATTACAATTAACAATTCAATAGCAGCATAGCATCAAAGCGTATAGAGTAACATCTATGCGCTTTTGTATTATAGACAGTTACAGCGTCAGCGCAGACCTGAAAATGCTGCTTTCAGAGGAGAAAAGGATACGCTGTCACAAAGCCCACCTTGAAGTGTGGAGCAGAACGAGGGAAGACAGCAGAATAAAATGCAGAGCAGAGAGACCCCTTTTTTATTTTGAAAAGACAAGATATTTGAGACAAGTTGCAATAGGGGAGGAAGATGCGATATAATAAGAGGCGCGGGACGAGTCTCGTCTTGGGGAACTACAGGAAAAGAAACTACAGAAGAAGGAAGTGTTGAAGAAGGAAATGTTGGAAAAGTTTCAGGAATACGGCAATTTTTTCAAAAGTATTGTAGATCAGGACCGCTGTCCGATTGTCATTTGTAACCTGCAGCATGAGGTGATCTACATGAATCCGGCGGCGATAGAAAACTATGCCGGACGCGGCGGCGAAAAGCTGATCGGAAGCAGTCTGCTGGATTGTCACAATTCGGAGTCGGTGGAGAAGATAAAGCGGGTGACGGAATGGTTCGCCTCGGACGAAAGCCACAACATCGTGTACACCTTTCACAATGAAAGGCAGAACAAGGATGTGTACATGGTGGCGCTGCGGGACGGCGGCCGGCTGATCGGGTATTATGAGAAGCATGAGTACCGCAGTCCGGAGACGATGAAGCGGTACGATATGCCGGATGCGTGAAGCCTCCGGCGGGGTGGCGTTGCATTGCGGTTTTAACGGAAGTGGGGACGGTTCGTATGCAGAAGATCCGCTGTGTGGTTGAGAGAATCACTTATCAGAACCCGGAGAACGGTTATTCCGTCCTGAAATGTCGGGTAAAGAACTTTAGCGACCTGGTGCCGGTGATCGGCAGCCTGATCGACGTCAACGTCGGCTCCGTTCTTGTGGCTGAGGGAGAATGGAAGGTGGATGCCAGGTACGGGAGACAGTTTGTGGCACAGAATTGGGAGGAGACTCTTCCGGCCACCGTATACGGTATGGAGAAATATCTGGGTTCCGGCCTGATCAAGGGCGTGGGGCCGAAGTATGCCCAAAAGATCGTCCAAAAATTTGGCGCGGACACCTTTTCGGTGATCGAGGACAACGTGGAGCTGCTGGCCGGAATCGAGGGGATCGGCAGGAAGCGGGTACGGATGATCGCCGAGTCCTGGCAGAAGCAGAAGGAGGTCAAAAATGTCATGCTCTTTCTGCAGGAGCATCAGGTGTCCACCTCTTATGCGGCGAAAATTTATAAGCAGTACGGGAGCGGAAGTATTGCCGTGATGAGAGAAAACCCCTATCAGCTGGCGGACGACATCTGGGGGATCGGCTTTAAGACGGCGGATCAGATCGCCATGCGGCTGGGATTTGGAAAGGAATCCTATGTCCGGCTGCGCAGCGGCCTGATGTACACACTCTCGGAGCTGTCAAACGACGGTCACGTATATGCAAAGAAACAGCAGTTGATCGATGAGGCATCCAGGCTTCTGGAGGCGTCGCCGGAGACGGTGATTATGACCATGGACGATATGCTGAAAAATCAGGAATTGATTCCGGAGAAAACGCTCGTCCGCGCGGACGAGGAGGGGGATCCGCAGGAGGCTATCTATCTGCCTCCCTTTTACTATGCGGAGGTGGGGGTCGCCGGAAAGCTGAAGAGGCTGGCCTCCTCCCCAGCGGGCGACAGGCTGTATGAAAGGCTTATGGAAGCGCGGAAGAGCACGGGAAACGAAACGCTCTCCGTGGATGTGAGAGTCATCCAGGAAAAGACCGGCGTGGAATACGACGAGATCCAGGCGGATGCCATCCGCAAGGCGGCTTCCGCGAAGATCATGGTCTTGACGGGAGGCCCGGGAACCGGAAAGACTACCACGACCCACGGCATCATCGCGGCGTATCGGGCATATGGGTTGAAAATCCTGCTGGCGGCGCCCACCGGACGGGCGGCAAAGCGGATGAGCGAGGCCACCGGAATGGAGGCAAAGACGATCCATCGTCTGCTTGAGTGCAAGCCGCCGGAGGGGTATCAGAAGAACGAGGAGAATCCGCTGGAGGGGGATGTGCTGATCGTGGACGAGTGCTCCATGATCGACATTATCCTGATGAACTCGCTGTTAAAGGCGGTTCCGCCCTCCATGCGGCTTATTTTGGTGGGGGACATTGACCAGCTCCCCTCCGTGGGGCCGGGGAATGTCCTTCGGGATATGATTGACTCCGGCGCTTTTCCGGTAGTCCGTCTGACAAGGATCTTCCGGCAGGCGCAGGAGAGCCGCATTGTCATGAATGCCCACCGGATCAATCAGGGGAAGATGCCGGATATCAGAGGCGGCAGAAACGCGGACTTCTTTTTCCTGGAGAATGAGGACGCGGAGGCTGTGGTTTCGCAGATCGTGGAGCTTGTCAGGACAAAGCTGCCGAACTATTATCGGGTGGAGCCGTCTCAGATACAGGTGCTTACGCCGATGCAGAGAGGCGTGGCCGGTGCGGCAAACTTAAACCTGGCCCTGCAGGAGGCGCTCAATCCTTCGGAGCAGGAGGTCTTTCTGCGGGGACGGGGGAAGACAGTGCTTCCGAAAGAGTGCCTGCGCCGAAGCGGATATGCGTACCGGAAGGACGACAGGGTGATGCAGATAAAGAACAATTACGACAAGGAAGTCTTTAACGGCGATATCGGCATCATCGAATCCGTGAGCGAAACGGACCGAACGCTTTCCGTAAACTATGACGGGCGCAGCATCGCTTATGACGTGACGGAGCTGGACGAGCTGGTTCACGCCTACGCCACAACGATCCATAAGGCACAGGGATCGGAATATTCCGTCGTGGTCATGCCGATCCTGATGAACCATTATGTCATGCTCCAGAGAAATCTGATCTACACCGGCATTACGCGCGCAAAGAAGGTGCTTGTGATGGTTGGCACAAGGAGGGCGCTGTCCTATGCGGTGAACAACGTGACGGTAACCAGGAGGAATACGCTGCTTCGGGAGAGGCTTGAGGGATAGAGGGGCGGCCCTCAAGCGTTTTGTGCAAATTGTTTATCTGTTCCACACAGAATTTTTTAA
Organism: uncultured Acetatifactor sp.; assembly: GCA_947631615.1. GTDB lineage: Bacteria > Bacillota > Clostridia > Lachnospirales > Lachnospiraceae > Acetatifactor. Next base: position 17,832 of record CANRLX010000048.1, on the reverse strand, counting down.
AAATTGCCTAATTGAATTATGGGTGAGTTTCGATTACAATAATCTTACAACGTGTGGCGTTTTGACTGCGTAAATCCGGTTGAAAGCACACGTTTCTTTTTTTGCCCAAAATGCGGCGTGGCATACGGCTGTTGGCATCCGTCCGGCAAAAGCCGTATGCAGTGTGATTCTGTGGAAAGGATGTGATCTTTTTGGAAGAAAAAACAAATCTGTTTCTGGGGGAGGAGCCTGTCGGCAGGCTGATGCGCAAATATGCGATCCCCTGTATTATCTCCCTGTTGGTAGGCGCTCTGTATAATATTGTTGACCAGATCTTTATCGCGAACGCCTCTTATCTCGGCTCCTATGGAAATGCGGCAAACACAGTCGTTTTTCCGCTGACGGTTATTGCCCTTGCGATTGCCGTTATGATCGGAGACGGATGCTGTGCGTTTGTAAGCCTCTGCCTCGGCATGAAGCAGCCGGAGACGGCCAGAAGGAGCGTTGGTAATTCGGTGATGATGGTGATTGCAGGCGGCCTGGTGCTCTGCGCGGTGTATCTGGTTTTCGCCGACCAGATCATCGCTCTGTTCGGCGGAACGGTGAATGAGGAAACCTTCCGGTACTCGAAGGAATACTTCTTTTACATTTCGCTGGGGATCCCGTTTTATATGTTCGGGCAGTCGTTGAACCCGATCATTCGGGCAGACGGAAGCCCCCGTTTCGCGATGGCGTCTACGCTTGCCGGAGCGTTTATCAATAGTATCTTAGACCCGATCTTCATTTTCGTCTTCCGGTGGGGCATGATGGGGGCTGCCGTGGCCACCGTTCTCGGACAGGTCGTGACCGCCGCGCTGGCGGTCTGGTATATCCTGCACATGAAGCTGGTGAAGCCAGAGAGAGCGGACTTTAAGATAGACGGCAAGGTGTGCCGAAAGACGCTTGGGCTCGGCGTGACCAGCTTTCTGTCGCAGATCTCCCTGGTCGCCGCTATGGCTGCGATCAACAATATGATCCGGAAGTACGGCGCGCGCGACGCAATTTTCTCGCAGGCGCAGTATGCGCAGATCCCTATGGCCGTCGTAGGGATCGTGATGAAATTTTTCCAGATCGTGATATCGGCGGTGGTCGGTATGGCGGCGGGCTGCATCCCGATCGTCGGCTTTAACATGGGCGCGGGGAAAACGGAGCGTGTAAAGAAGCTGTTTACAATGCTGCTTGGGTGCGAAGCGGCTGTCGGCGCGGTCGCTCTTTTGATCGCGGAGCTTTTCCCCCATCGCCTGATCGCGGTATTTGGCGCGGCGAACGAAAGTGCGTATTATACCGACTTCGCGGTAAAGGCGTTTCGGATCTATCTGTGCATGATGATTTTCGCGTGCGTGAACAAGGCGGCGTTTATCTTCCTTCAGGCGATGGGCAAGGCGGCGGCTTCCACGATGCTCTCCATGGTGAGGGAAATCGTATTCGGCGTGGGCTTCGCCCTGCTTCTGCCCCTATACTACGGCCTGGACGGGGTGCTCTACTCGATGCCCGTTTCGGATATACTGACGTTTGTGCTCTCTGGAGCGGTGATCGCCGCAACGTACCGCCAGCTCAACGCCGGGACAGGGCGCCGGAAACCTGCAGGGAGGCTAGAGACGGCGGCAAAGGAGGTCTCGACAGAAGCGTAACGGGGCAAAAGAAAAGGATGGGACGGTTCTTTATAATGTTTTAAAAAAATATTATAAAAATGGGGTTTATGTTACAATGAAAAGATGATAAAATATAAGATAGAAAAGATCATGAGGATCCCCAAGGGGATGGAAGATACCGGAAAGAGGAAGCAAATGCTGAGAATAGCCATATGCGATGACGACGTAAAATTTACAGGAAGCCTGGACATATTGGTACAGCAGGTTAGTCACAAGTTAGGGGGGGTAGTCCGGAGACAGAGGTATTTTTTGACGGGCAGACCCTGGTAGAGAGCATACGGTCCGGCAGCCGCTACGACATTATATTTCTCGATATCGTAATGAGCGGGGTGGACGGCATAACGGCGGCGCGCCGCATACGGGAAATCGACAGGCGGGTGCTTTTGATTTACATATCCTCTCATGAAGATTATATGAAGGAGCTCTTTGAGGTGGAGCCCTTTCGTTTCCTGTCCAAACCGCTGGATCGGAAAAAATTCTGTCGCTATTTTAGGGAAGCCTGCCAGCGCGTCAGCGATGAGGAAGCCTTTTTTCAATTTACTTTTAACAAGGAGATGCAGAAGGTTTCCCTGAAAGAAATCGTATACTTTGAGAGCGATAAACGCGTGGTCTATATTTATTTAAAGGATGGTACGGTCTTTCATTTTTATGGAAAATTAAATGATGTAGAGAGAAAACTGGTTGATGTCCGCCAAGCTTTTTTGCGTGTCCACCAATCCTACTTGGTAAATTATGACTACGTTCACAAAGTAAATTTTGGGAGCGTGGTCGTTTGTTTTGCCGGAAAGGAGATTGCGTTGAAGATCAGTGAGGATCGTCAAAAAGAAGTGCGCAGCCGTTTGCGGAAGCCGTAAAGCTTTGCCGGACAGCTGCTGCAGGGGGAAAGCGTGACGGCGGAGCGCGGTGCAGTGCAGGTGTCTGGCGCTTAGGCGTGTTCTCAGGGGAACTGATGTGATCCGGAAGGGGAAGCTTCAAAGGAGCAAGTTTGAGGGCATGGACTTATGTCCGACAGATAAAGCAGGAGGAAAACCAAATGAAAAAACGTTCTTTGGGAAACTATTTGTTTTGGATCGTTTCAGCCATTGTATTTTTCGCAGGTATTTATTTGCTGTTTTCTTTTCCGGCCGGCCTGGTGCTGGATCTTTTCTGGGATAAGATGGACGCAGAGGATCTGGAGGAGCTTGATTACAACCATTTTCTCATTGCGGGCCTGCCGGCCGGAGAGGGGATAGAGCGGATAGAGAACAGGGAGCAGTTTGACGCCATAACCCTGGGAGAACACTTTGCGTTTTTTACCTTTGAGACAGATTCCGTGATTCCCTTGGACGCGTACCAGCTGAAAAGCACGGAGGACGTCTACAATAATTCCTATCGCGTGGGGCACTATCGTAAGAACAGCAAAAAAAAGTGGCCTGTCTGGACAGATGATTGGTTTCAGATTCTGTGGAAAAGAAACCGCTATAACCGCTACTATCTGGTGGCGCTGCCGGATGAAAACTATGTGGTCGCCTATCTGGACGACGCCTATTATCTGAAATATCTTTTGACCCGCAAGGTGCAGCTTCCCGTGGGGTATGTGACCTATATGAGCAACAACGAGGAGGAAATTTTACAGCCGTGCCTGGAACCGTATGGCCTGGAAGAGGAAAAGGTCATCGTGATGCACTCGCAACAACGGTACGAGGACTACAAGATCTGGTATAAGATTATCCCGCTGATTGTCTTTATCGGTATCTTGACGCTGTACTGGGGAATCGTGACGATATGCGTTTCCGTCTTAAAAAGAAGGGGGAAGCCAGTCAAAGAGATCCAAGAGATAAAAGGAAGGCAGGCAGAAACGGTTGAAGCCGAAAAAACAATGCCGGAAAGGGATAAAATGGACAAAACATACGATTATGATGAAAAAAATAATACTTTAAGAATTTATATGTTCTGTGGCATCCAAGACTTTTGCTGGGATCATAAAATAAAGCTGGAAGAATTTAATCTTCCTGTTTTATTAGACGATTCTATAACAAATTGTGTTCAAATGTTCTCTGGTTGCAGCAGCTTTAATCAGCCGGTTGTGATACCGGAACGTGTTACAGGGTGTATGGATATGTTTCGTGACTGCAAGTCTTTGAATCAACCGGTAAAAATACCGGATAATGTGGTGCAATGTGCACGGATGTTTACTGGGTGCAGCTCTTTCAATCAGGCCGTTGAACTGCCCAAAGGTGCGTTATATTGTTATGAAATGTTCGCGCGGTGTGAAAGCTTCAATCAAAAGATAGAACTGCCCTTGCACGTTGAAAATATCTCGGCTATGTTTTCTGGCTGCAGCAGCTTTGATCAGGAAATTGTATTAAGCGATAATATTGTAAACTGCGGGAGTATGTTTGCGAATTGTGTCTCACTAAATCAAAAAATAGAAATACACAGTACCAACTGCTTTTACAATAACATGTTTTTAAATTGTACCTCCTTACATCCGGAAAATGTGACTATCTATAGCGGTCGAATCATGCAGAAAACATTGGAGAAAAGACTGCGGCAAATGTGGGGGAGAGATGAATCGGAAGACATTGCAGATATCATGGAAAAGGTCAATGTTGTCAAAGTGAAAACAGCGAAAAAATTAAGAATTACCGGCATTTCTTATACGTTAGAGGGGGATCATCCCGTAGAGATGGAGGAGGAAGAAATTGCGAAGCTCACGTCTCTTGAGATTCACCAAAAGCTGGAGGAGCTTTATTCCACCCGAAAGCTGACTGCGTTGGAAATCAGCGAACGGTCGGCATCTTCAATGAAGACGCTGGCTGTCTACTTTGACCACGAGTTATTTGCGATTGGGGTCATTGACGAATGGAACGACAGCGTTTCCTATTATAATTCCGGAGAAGGTAAGGAGCCGGTGGAGATACGGGGAAATCTATACCCTAAACATATGGTAACCGGCGATCACGACATTTTATTTTTGATTATTGACGATTTTTTAAAGACCGGAAAGCCCTCCAAACAGGTTAAGTGGACACGAGGATGACTCTGCATGGGCGAAGGAAGCGGCAGCTTGCGTGGAACAGATAAGTGAGAGATAGAGATATGACATTGACAACACAAGAAAGAGAAGTTTTTGCAGATATGCTAAAATGCAATCCCGATGTAAAGGAAGAGGAGCTTTTGTCTGGCTACTCGTATTACCGCTTTCATTATTGTGGGATAGAGGAACCAAAGATCAGCTATCGAGCGCCGCTTGTGGATATTTCGCCGCTGTCACATCTGACACACCTTGAGACTCTTGAACTGGATGACTGTGTGATTTCTGATCTGTCGCCGTTGTCCCATTTAGAGGAGTTGAAGCGCGTCGAACTGTCTGGCTGCGCGATTTCCGATATCTCGCCATTGTGTGCGCTTCCGAAGCTGGAGACACTATCTATAACCAGGAATACGGTGGAAATACAGCCGTGCGATTTGAGCGGGCTTGACAATCTGTCACATCTTTATCTGTTTCATATTGACAAACTTTCCATACCCAAACTGGACGGACTGCCGAACCTGAAATCCCTGTCTCTGTCACATCTTGGATTGAAGGAACTTCCGCCGCTTGGGAATCTGCCGGCGCTTAGCCGGTTAAGTATTGAAGAAAATCCGGATCTGAGCGACCTGTCGCCTCTGTCCTCCTGCAAAAATTTAGAGGAACTGATCGCATACGACACCGCTGTGACCGATCTGTCCCCATTGGCGCATTTGCCAAAGCTGCGGGAGATCACGTTGAGCGGCACCAAGGTAACTGACGTTTCTCCCCTTGCAGAAATTTCCACTCTCGAAATGATCTGGTTATATGGAACGCCGGTTGAGGATGTCAGCTGTCTTGCCAGACTCCCGAAACTGAACGATCTCAATTTGCTAAAGACAAATGTCACGGATCTGTCTGCTTTTTGCGGCCGCGAAAAAATTATCCTGATTGAGCGCAAAAAACGGGGGATTGGGACAGACAAAAAGACAGCGGCAGAAATTAAGGAGAAAACCATGCAGTTAAAAGAAAAAGCCGAAGAAATGGGCATTTCTCTAAACCCTTGCTTAAAGCGCGCGCAGGTAAAAGCCTTTGAGGAGCGATACGGCGTGAAGCTGCCGCAGGAATATAAAGCGTTTCTTACGCAGATCGGCAATGGACTAAAGGGAGAAATTGCGATCAGTCCTTTAGAGCAGGCGGTATTTGATCCGCAGCACATAACAAAACGTTTTACTTTTCGTGAAGCATGGATATGGGAAGATGACGAAAAGGCCAAAAAAGCGCGCATAGAGTCCGCACTTCAAAATGGACAAATTCAGCTTGCAGACATGGGGGACGGACGCTCTTACCGATTGATCGTTTGCGGCGGCGCAAAAGGTGAGGTTTGGGAAATGACCGATGTAGGGATCGCTCCCCACAAAAATGGAGGAGATTTTCTCGATTGGTTTGAGGAGTTTCTCAATGAAATAGGAAACCCGTAGACAATGAGGTTTTTCTTTTGAGAAACTTCTTAATAGTATGAGTATCGTGGAGGGTATATAGGAAAACCAATTCTTTTATAAAATGTAATAGTAAATATAATAAATTTATCAGAGAAAAGGCAGAACTGCTTCAGGGAATATATTTTCGCATTGAAAAACTCCAGCTGAGGGTATATGCGTATTTTGTCCCATTGTGTTTGCCTACGGATACTTTGAATTACGGCATAGAGGTTACAGGATGGGGCGGCAGCAGGCTGCTGAATGGAAAATATTTTACACCCATATATGCGAAGGAAATATTTAATAAGGCTATTTCACTGGATGACTATTATAACGAACAGCGGATAAGGATGCAAAAATTATTTTTATCATTTAAAGAGGGGATATTACCGGAAATGAATGATATAAACTCTTTAGATAAGTTTATTAGATTGTTTGATCAAAGTACTATTTTTTTCTTTGGAGAGGAATTTAAAAATACTACTAGATACACATTGTCACATAAGTACATAATTGATGTATATACTTGCCTGAAAGGAGACTTTCAAAAGGGTATACAGGAGTTGATGCAATTCAGAGATACACTGGATCCAACGGACCCGCAGGAGTCAGAGATGCGCAAGTGTTTTGATATGCTTTTGAATACAAGAGATGGAGAAAAGGTTGTATCTCATGAAAGTTTTTGCGAGAATTATGAAGCGTTATGTAATGAGAGACGAAGGAAACTGAAGATAATCCGCTGATGGCAGGCGCGAATTTGAGATTTGCGTCGTCCCGTCGCGAAAACGCTCCGGAATGGAATAAAATGACATTCAAACCAGTAAAAATGACAAGCGTCGATTTTTGGGGGAAGAATGGTACTATAATGGTTTCAAATATTCTATGGCTCAGACAGAAATGGAGTATTTGAGAGAAAAAATTTTCAAAATTAGAAGGGAAAAATGATATGTTAAATTGGAATCTTGAAGTGATGGAAAAAACGAAGCAAACAGCAGAGGATAAGACCTTTATTGGCGGAAAGCCGAATATTCCGCCGGAAATCGCTATTCCCCAATGTTCCTTATGCGGTGAGGAACTCACCTTTATGTTTCAAGTGGAATTTCCGAAGGGACACGATTGGTATGGAAAAACAATGGCAATGTTTTTTTGTACGGCAATGTTTCATGATGAATTTTGCATCCCTGAATTTCCGGATGTGCCGGATCTGTATGGTGTAGATATCACCTCTGATTTTTTAAACCGCTATGCTCGAAATTTTAAAGTAATTATTTTTGATTCTGAAAAGGGAAGAGTGAGGGAGGATTACAAGGAAAAGGTGGCATTTAAGAGGCTGGATATCTCCTCTACAAATTGTTTGAATGATGAAGCGGACTTTGTTTTAGGAGGCGATCCAATCTGGATCATGGGGGAGGATGAGACACCCCATTCCATTGATGGAAAGGAATTGACCTTATTGTTACAGGTAAGGGAAGATTACCTTTTTGAGACAATAGAGTCGGCGCCTTTACAGGCAACCATAAATAATGAGTTTTGCCAGGATCATAATTATTACCTTTTTGCCGCTGACAGAATATACTTTTGGGGAGTGAAAGATCAGTCATCGCCTTTGGTATACATTTCGGTGCAGGCCCCGTAGGGATGCTTTTATAATTTTATTCCAGGAGGGAAATTATGAGTTATCAAAATTTTAAAGAGGCAATGGAATTGGCCCCGCAGTGTAAGTTTTATACAACTGACGGAGGGAAGACTAAGGAAGAGATTCAAAGGTCGGAGGAGCTATTGCAGTTGAAGTTTTCCAGACAATGTACGGAATTTTATGAAAAGTATGGCTATATGTCCTTTTTTGGGACAGAAATCTTTGGGATCGATCCGGATGATGATTCCGGCGAATTAGAGGGAAATTCCGTGGCATATGCCTTACATGACAGGGAAGAGTACCATCTTCCTGCGAATTGGCTGCCCCTGTATGACTTTGAGGACGGGAATATGGCATATTTGGACTATTCCTGTTTAAATGCCGAAAAAGAGCCGAGGGTCATTATGGCGTCTTATAACGGAAGTGAATATGAGGTCGCCGACGTTTTGGCGGAAGATTTGGGAGAGTTTATTTTGCAACTAGTACAGGAGCAGTTGGAATCGCAATAATAGGAGAGAGTTTTCCGGAACATGAAAACGATCAAAAATATATGCGCGGAAATATTTTGAATTTCATTATGATAATTGGAAGAAATATGCACGCGATCATTGGGATGGGTACACGGCAATAAGTAAGAAAGGGAAACATTATTTTGTAAAGATTGACCGGGCCCAAATCCAGGAAGCCGTCGATGAGATGGAAAAATTGCGGATTCTTTAGAAGATTTTTTTGCGCGAATAGATGCGCTCTAAATGCTTTCCGGAATTGGGGCAACAACAAAAAATATAGGAGATTAGCATGGAACAAAGAAAAATATACCATGATGTAGAACTGGAAATTGATGGGATGGGACTTGTTTTATATTCTCCTGGAGCGGTGAAAAATCTAGTAGAAGGTGAGAATTTTTTTGAAAAAGATTATTCAATGCCGCAACAGGTATCGGCGCACATTAAAAAAGGCGACATTGTGGGATTCTGTACCGGTTCGGGAGGAAGGTTCCATATTAAATTTAGGGAGGGATATCCTAGCGAAGAAATCAGTAAAAAATACCCAATATCAATCCGATTAGGATTAGATGTTTCCGGTGGTAAAATTGCAATCATTGATTTGTTTTGGTTGATGGAGTGGAGTCAGGAATGTCCCGAAGAACAACAAATTGAAGTGGAAGATGGGATATATCATTTAACCATATTAACTGCGCAACCGGATTCCGGTATATGGGGAGACGATCAAGAGATATCTATTTATCTAAATAAAATGGATAAAATGCCGGAATTGACATGGGAAGGTGTTCCGGAACTATTTTTTTGATCATCATAGAACCCTAGCCGAGTGAGCAGATACCTTTGTCCATAGAACGTGACTCTGGCATCCTGATCCGATCGACAGGAGGAAGGTAGTAAATGATTAGACGTAGGAAATTTGCTTCTTTGTACTTAGTAGGCGATAAAAATTACGAAAAAACGCACAATGTCATTCCGGTCAACTGTCAGGCTTGTCATGTGGCAGATATTTTCATGTACTTCTTACCCAAGATGGATTTGGATGGAAGCAGTCAACTGACAATATTTTTTAGCAAAAAGGAAGAATCAGAACAGCAATATCAATATATGCACACAGATTCCTTTGGGGTGTCATGGTACTATGTGGATGAGGCGGAGATAGACAGGCAGAGAAAGTTGAAAAAAGAAGAACAGGAGGAATATTATCTAAATATTATAGTTGACACTCTCAAGCATATTGCCCGGATAAATAACAGAGATGCCGAAATATTTAATATGATTGATGAGACAGCCTCGAAAGTGAGAGACGCTGATTTTGAGTTGACTCTTCACATCAAGAAGCTGTCAAGGACCTCTGCAAATGGGCAGTTTAGAGCAAACGTATATCGGCATATCTGTGATGAGGGTGAAAACTGGTATGTTGAGATGAAAGATAAAGATAAAAACATTACAAGATATAGTATTGATTTGACAGATGAGCCCTTGCCTGGATCAGCAACAGAGTTATATGAACGATCGAAATGGGACGGGAACAGGTTCATCGTGACAGATAGATTGGGAAGAGTGGCAGCAACGATTGATGTATAGATTTGGATGGAAGTCAAGGAAATCCCAAAAAGAGTAAATGAAATAAAGCAAAGCAAGGAAATGGAAGCAGCGCGCATACTTCCCCTCAAAAAGTACATAATAAGAAAAACAAAAAAACATACAACATTTTTTATAAAATGTTGTATGTTTTTGTTTACATCTACTATATCGGACATTATTTTCTTTTCTTAACCCCTGTTTGAAAAAATATCAAAATTTATTTTGTCAGAGCTGAATCTGCCGAAAGACCTCGTCCTTGTCGTCCTGGTCGATGCACAGATACCGTTTGGTGACCTGGAAAGAGGTGTGATTGTAAATGTTCATCAGGACAGCCGGATGAACGCCCCGTTTCCAGGCGTGATAGCCGAATGTCTTTCGCAGGGAATGGCAGCTGATGTGATCCGCGAGGCCGCATCCGGAGGCGGCGCGGCGGATGATGCGGTAGGCCTGGCTCCGGTCGATGGGCTTTCCCGTTCTGCTGCTCTCGAAAATGTAATCCGTGCCGGAGGGCATCCGGAGCTCCCAATACTGCTGCAGCGCCTGAGAGAGCACCGGATTCAGCGCGATACGATTAGATTTCCCCGTTTTGCTTTCGACCACCTCGAGGTGTGTCCGGCTCCTTCTATTCTGAAAATCGTATACGGAGTCCCACCGGAGCCGGAGGAGATCGCCGATCCGCAGCGCGGTGTTGAGGCCCATGGTGATCAACAGGCGGTTCCGCGCCTGCAGGAGGGTGTTTCCTCTGTAATACTGCTCTAGTTTTTTCAATTCTTCCATCGTTCTGATTGGTTGCGTTGTACTCATGCTTTTTCCTTCTTTCCTTTTTGTTTCGATACTGCCGGGCAAATTTTGCGGCGCGCTTCCCCACCCTTTCTTCCGTATGCCAGTGTAACACAGATAGTAAAACATACAACATTTTATAAAGAATGTTGTATGGCAGGATTCAGGGCAGAAGCCGTAAAAACAGGGAGGTGTGCATAGTGCTGAATTTATCCGTAAGACCCGGCGAGTACCTCATGGTAGGGGGGAATGTGAAGATCATTTTTGTGGGCGGAACAGGCAACAATATCCACCTGATGATCGACGCGCCGAAGGAGGTCGGCATCGTCCGCAGCAAGGCGGCGGAGAAGGCCGGGGAGGCAGAGTCGGTCTTCTATGGCAGAAAGAGGGCTGTGATATCCGACGCGGCCCAGCGCGAGATCGCACGGATCGTCCGTGAGGATCGAAGAAAAGGAGGTCCCGCAAAAGCGGCGCAATGATTCGGGACCTGGGCGTTTCGCAGAGCGGAAAGCCCGATTGCAGCGGAATAGGGGACTGCTATCCTAGGGGCAGCTCTTTATTCATAGAAAAACTGAATAAAAAAACAAAAACGGGCGAAAAGCCCAAACGTCTTGAACGGATTCGAGGCGCAATGTAAAAGGAGGTACACTTATGGTAGTACAACACAATTTAACAGCAATGAACTCCAACAGAATGTTGGGCCTGACCTCTTCCTCTCTGGCAAAGTCCACGGAGAAGCTGTCTTCCGGCTACAAGATCAACCGTGCGGCGGACGATGCGGCAGGGCTGGCTATTTCCGAGAAGATGAGAAAGCAGATCAGAGGTCTGACACAGGCATCTACCAATGCGCAGGACGGCATCAGCGCAGTGCAGACGGCAGAGGGCGCCCTCACCGAAGTGCACGACATGCTGCAGAGAATGAACGAGCTGGCTGTAAAGTCTGCCAACGGCACCAATTCCGAGGATGACAGAAGCTTCATCCAGGATGAGATCAAGCAGCTGGAAACCGAGATCGACCGCGTGTCCGAGACCACCAAGTTTAACGAGACCTACCTGCTGAAGGGCGACAAAAACGGCACATACAAGACCAACTTCCAGTACAAGGCAGCGGATGTCCTCGACAGAGACCTGTATTACTTCAAGGACGGAGACACGGAGGGCAAGCTGATGGCGGCAGGCAGCTACAAGGCTGCTGTGGATGAGCTGGTTGAGCAGGGCTACACGTTTTATGAGTCCAAGGAGGGAGATACGGTCGGAGAAGCCATTACCGATGACGAGCAGGAGGACTATTTTGGAGCGGATCCCATTCAGACATTAAAGGAAGGGCAGACGTTGTACAAGAAGAGTGGCGACGATTATGTGTTGGTTGCGCCTGGCGAAAAGTACAGCGGAACGGCGGGAGATTATTTCACTGTCACCTTTGATAAAGATACCGGAGTCGGTTCGGCGACGGCGCTGGAAGATGACGATGTTGAAACCTACTTTGAAGAGGTAAATTATGAGGTCCAGGAAGGCAAAACCGTTTACGATGCCAAGGGAAATAAGCTGGAAGCAGGAACGATTGTAGATGGCACCAAGCTGGATAAGTATTACAAGGCTATGAACAAGGGCTATATGAACACCGAAAGGGCGGTCGATCCCAGCTACGTGAAATCCCAGGTACAGTTTACGGATAAGGATGGGAATGAGATCGCGGCCAACGGTCTGAGCAAGTACATCGGCGAGGATGGCAAGCTGAAAGCAAATTCCGGCCTGATGATCAAGCAGGGCGAGGATCTGGTCGCTGCGACTCAGGAAGATGTGGATGCGCTGGTTAATTCCGATGAGGAGTATTCTACAGGCGCATTGACACTGACGCTGCACGTGGGCGCAGATGCCACCAAAAACAATCAGATCTCTGTGGAAATGGATGCTATGAGTGCGGAGAGCCTTGGAATTGAGGGAATTGATGTGGGCGGTGCGGACGATACCAACGCGTTGAACGCGATCGAGACCATCAAGGCCGCTATCCAGAAGGTGTCCACTCAGCGTTCTGCGCTGGGAGCAATCCAGAACCGTCTGGAGCATACGATCAACAACCTGGATAATGTGGTAGAAAATACGACCTCTGCGGAGAGCCAGATCCGTGATACCGATATGGCTACCGAGATGGTGAAGTATTCTAACAACAACATTCTGGCTCAGGCCGGTCAGGCAATGTTGGCCCAGGCAAACCAGGCAAATCAGGGAGTATTGTCTCTGCTTGGCTGATAAGCGGTATTTAAGAGCGGGATGTAAAAGTGGTATTGAAAGGCGGTATGCAAAAGTGGTATGCAAAAGCGGCGTGGCAAGTTGCCATGCCGCTTTTTTGGCATGTGGTTCCGTCCCGTGGGATCAGGTCGGCAGAGCTGTGGTGCAAAGAGACACAAAAAATATGGTATCTAGGAAATTAGTATGATATAATGTCTTTATTCCAGGAGGACAGCGGCCGGATGGTCATGAGGATTCGTCGTCCGGAAAGAAGGTGTCTCAAGGGGATATGTCTTAAAAGGAATATGTCTCGAAAGGATATGCCTTAAAAGGAGATGTCTCAAGGGGATATGCCTCGAAAGGATATGTCTGGAAGGGATATGCCTCAAAAGGAGATGTCTCAAAGGAATATGTCTCAAAAGAGAGCAGGAAAAGAGGAGAAGGGTGACATGAAGGAAAAGAAGATACTTTATCGCATCAGCAGGATGGTCCCTCTGGAGGGGAACCAGGAGCCGGAGGCCGTACAGATGCAGAAACGGCTTGAGAGGGGCCGCACGGAGTTTAACGGGCTGGTGCAAGGTGTGTTTGCTTCCGTAATGAAGATCAGCGCTCTTGATTTGTCTCTGCACAGTTGTACGAAAAGGCTTGTCGGCATCAGCGGCAGTGTGCAGGATGTGGCGAAGAGAGTGGTGTCCGCCGCGCAGAGAACGGGAGACAATATGTCGGAGGTGGTCTCGGCCCAGCAGAGCTTTACGGAGAACGCGATTCAGATATCGGAGACTGCTTCGGAGATGAAGGAGCAGATGAGCGCCGGCGGTGCGGAGCTGGAGCAGATCGTGTCGGAGTCGGAAGATACGATCCGCAATTCCAACGAGATGAAGCAGGACATGGAGCAGCTGATGAATGTGCTCAACAGCATGAACGAGGTCATCAAGGGGATCAACTCCATTTCCGCCCAGACCAATATGCTGGCTCTGAACGCGTCTATCGAGGCGGCGAGAGCGGGGGAGTCCGGCAGAGGATTTGCGGTTGTGGCACAGCAGATCAGAAGCCTGGCGGATGAGACGAAGCAGCTGACGGCCAGCATGGACGAACTGGTGGAGCGCATTGGGAGCGCCTCCAGGATGAGCTGTGAAAGCCTGGAAAAGACGGTGGTAGAGCTGGGGGAGATGCAGGAAAACCTTGGAAAGGTCCTGGATATCAACCGGACCAATGAGCAAAATCTCGCGGTTATTTTGGAGAATGTGACGACGATCGCCGCCTCCGGTGAAGAGATCTTCAGCGCGGTGACGGATGTGCAGAACCAGATGAGTGAGCTCGGGGACGACTGCGCGAAGCTGGAGGAGCAGGCGGACGCTATGGGGAATGTGTCCTCGGATCTGCAGGTCAGCATCCAGCCGGTGGAGGAAGTGGAGAAGGAGCTGGACGGCACGGCCAAGCGGATGGGCGGCATGGTGAATGACGTCTTTTATATGCTGGACAATCAGGTCTTTTTGAACACGGTTCAGAATGCGGTGGGAGCGCATCAAAAATGGCTGGGCACTTTGGAAAAGATGGTCGAGGAGCGCAGATGCTCGCCCTTGCAGCTGGATGATACCAAGTGCGCCTTCGGGCATTTCTACTATGCTATGACGCCAGCCAACAGAGAACTGTCCGATATCTGGTCCGGACTGGGGGACAAACACCGCCGGTTTCACGGCTATGGACGCAGCGTGATGGAGGCCATTGAGCGCGGCGACTACAGCGCAGCGGAGCAGAAGGTACAGGAGGCGCGGAAGCTTTCCGGCGAGCTGATAAACGACTTTAACAGGATTATAGATATCACAAGGCGTCTCGATGAAAACAGGCTGTCCGCCTTTCAGGAATAGCCGGAATGGATAAAAGAAGAAAAGGAAAAATAAAAAGAGAAAAAAAGAAAGAAAAATAAGAAGAAAGCTAAGAAGAAAAACTAAGAAGAAAGATACGAAGAAAAATACAAAGAATAAGCGAAAAAAGCGATTCCCCAGGCAGGAATGGATCCTTGCCGGAGAATCGCTTTTTTCAGATGTTTCTTCTGGTACAGAGTATTCCGTTACATATTCCAGTCGGTAACAGGATCATTCGGACCGTAGCCCTTCTTCTCCCAAGACGGCTTGCGGTTCCCGTTGTCTACCTCATAGGACTTTGCATAGTCGGAATCCACATAATGTGTCTGCAGACCACAGCCGTTATCGGTGTTTGCGGGGCAGCCCAGGCAGGCAAACTGCTGTTTGTAGCCTCTGGTTTGGCCGGCCCAATCGGAATAGTCCGGAGCCTGCCATACGCCCTGCATATAAATGCTGTCGCACTTTGGCCCTTCTGCCGTCTGGCCGCTCGCCATATAGACGCCCTCCGCCGTCTCCTCTACCGGAAGAATCACTGGTTTCTGATACATGGTTATCCCTCCTTTCCCCATACAGGCTATTGTATTCTATGGTATATTTGGAAGTAAAACCTGCAACGTTTCTTTTTCTGGTGTTTCTAGTGTTGTAAAACTATTGTAACATGTTTTTATGCGGTTTACAAGAAAAATCAATACGATTCTGCCCATCCCACCGCATGGGAAAAGGACTGTGCAGCCGCGTGGGAATCCAGGAGCGGTTGGAATCACAATCATCGCGGATTCGGTCACACCACGGCGTCGAAGTTTGCGCCTTCCGCAGTCACGGGAGCCTCTGCGATATCCACGGGCATCTCAGCGCCGCCGATCTGCAGGGAAACGCTCTGAACCGGCGCAGCGGCCGCACTCTGGGAGGAGCTGGTACCTGCGGCATTGTCGGAGCGTCCGGTGCTTCCGCTGGCAGCGTTCTGCCGTTCCCGCTCCATTTTTTCAAACATCGCCTTCAAGTATTTCATGTCGGCTTCCAGGATCTCGCGGAGTTCCTGTGACCGGTGCTTCTTTTTCAGCTTTTCCAGATCTCCGGCATCCATATGTTCCAGAGCGATCTCCGTGAGCTCGTATTTGATCTCGGAGTCCGTCCATTCCTCCTCGGCTTCCTGCATGGTTTCCTGCAGCTCCTCCATCAACTGCTGCAGCTCCTCCTCGCTCATCTCCATAACCGCTTCTTCCTCGTCGCTCTCTTCCATCGCGGCGTCCTGTATCTCCTCCTCAAATTCCGGAAGATAGGTCTTTTGGTTTTGGCGGATATGCTCCTCCTGCTGCAGATGCTTCATCCGCTTTCGGGCGATACGCTCCATTTTTCTGGCGTGGATGATGGCGTGACGCAGCTCGGTGGCATCGTACTCGCTGTCGGTGCTGGCCGTATTCTTTCTCAAAAGCAGGGCAAGCTGTGTGTGCGCCTTTGACACCACCTGCCTCGCGCTGCCGGATGTCTTGGTCTGCAGGATCAGCGTGGAGATCCGCTTGAAATTGTAGTTCAGGCGCTTCTTTTTCTTCTGCTTGGATTTGGAGACGCTGATAGAGCCCGCATAGGAACCATCTCGGTTTTTCAGGACGATTCTTTTTCGATCGATATTGGAAGAGGTTCTTCCGATTACCATACTCATGCAGTTATCCTCCTTGACAAATGCAAACTTAGGCGTGATGTGACGGGTAAGTCCGTTTACCGTTTTTGATTATATATTATATCGGCGGATTCCGGAAGAAAGATAAGACATTCCTGTGGGCGATTGGTGCATTTTACAATTTTTGCAATTCCTTTTGACTTTTTGTGGCGCTGTCCTGCCTGGGAATGATCGCGTCGGTGTACGCTCTGGTGTGCGTGCTCAGCCCTTTGTCTGCCCGAGGCGGATTTGCGGGAAACCAGGGGAGGAATTAGCCAAGCGGCGGAATATGCAGCTTGTCTCTCCCAGGACTTTGTGGTATAATGATTCTGCTTACGCAGAATCTAAGCCGGTTTCACCGGCTTGTCACCGCTGGCGCGGCGCATTATCCCTGGCAAACCACCGCTTGTCCGGTAAATGCCGCAATGCGGCGCTTCCCGGCCTGCGCTGGTGGTATAATGAATACGATCAACTACAAACGGAGGAAAGAGACATGAATATAGTATGTTTGGATTTGGAGGGAGTCCTAGTGCCGGAGATCTGGATCGCGTTTTCGGAGGCGAGCGGTATACCGGAGCTGAAGAGAACCACGCGCGATGAGCCCGATTACGACAAGCTGATGCGGTGGCGTATCGGCATCCTGAAGGAGCACGGGCTGGGACTTAAGGAAATCCAGGACACCATCGAAAGGATCGATCCCCTTCCCGGGGCGAGAGAGTTTCTGGACGAGCTGCGCTCCCTGACCCAGGTTATTATTATCAGTGACACCTTCACGCAGTTTGCGACCCCTCTGATGAAGAAGCTGGGCTGGCCCACCATCTTTTGCAATTCTCTGGAGGTGGCAGAAAACGGAGAGATCGCCGGTTTCAGGATGCGCATTGCGGATTCCAAGCTCACCACGGTGAAGGCCCTTCAGTCCATCGGTTACGAGACGATCGCCAGCGGCGACAGCTACAACGATCTGGGAATGATCCAGGCCAGCAAGGCGGGCTTTCTCTTTAAGAGCACGGAGCAGATCAAGGCCGATCACCCCGAGCTGCCCGCGTATGAGACTTACGAGGAGCTGATGGCAGCCATAAAGAGTGCGCTGGATTGAAGTATGGACTGAGGCATGGAATAAAGGCAAATATCTAGTTTAGGAAAAGCTTCCACAAAAATTATTGGAGGAACAAAATCAATTACAGACCGGAACCTTCGCATAAGCGTGGGTTTCGGTTTTTTTTCAAAAATTTTCCCCAGGGTATTGACATATATAGGAAACCGATATACTATATAGATAATCTATATATACAGGCTTTAGGTACCTATAACATAAGCCGGTTTAAGGGAACCCATTTACCGGCAGACAGCAGAACCAGACAGCAGAACCAGACAGCAGAACCAGACAGCAGAACCAGACAGCAGAACCAGACAGCAGAACCAGACAGCAGAA
>CANRLX010000047.1 GCA_947631615.1 uncultured Acetatifactor sp. | reverse complement strand
AAAGGAAAAACGGCTACAGTCCGCATTATTACTGGGTTTGTAGCCGTTTTTGATTCCCATAAGTGTCAAACTCGGGAGTATATCATCTGTGTTATTTGGTGTCAATCCCCAATTTTATATTTTTTTAATTTTTTTTATCGTTCGTTTTCCTGGTCCTTCACATTGTATTTTTTTAAGTACAATAGAGAAATGGAAGAAATTTCCTTGACATCGCTATGGTGTGTGATATACTTTGAAAGTCAAATGATTTTAATTTAAAATATTTTGATTAAAAAACGAAACGCACGGCCGCGCAGCACAACGGTGCAGTACAACACAACAGTGCGGCACAGCGATGCAGAATGGCCGTGCAGAAATGAGAGCAGGATGAGAGGGATTATCAAGGGAACGGGCGCATGTCTGCCGAAACGGGCAGTGGACAATCATGAGCTGGCGCGCATTATGGACACAAATGACGAGTGGATCCGCGAGCGGACGGGAATTGTGCGGAGGCGCCTGATCTCGGAGGAGACCACGGTCAGCATGTCCGCCTGTGCGGCAGAGCGCGCGCTGGAAAACGCGGGGATAGAGCCAGGGGCGATCGATATGATCCTGGTCTCCACGGTCTCCTCCAACGCGGTCCTGCCCTCCACCGCCTGCGCGGTCCAGGAGCGGATCGGCGCGGCAAATGCCGTCTGCTTTGACGTAAACGCGGCCTGCACGGGTTTCTTGGCTGCGCTCAACACCGGACAGGCGTACATTCACGCGGGAATGGCCCGAAATATCCTGATCATCGGCGCGGAGAGTCTGTCCAATCTGGTGAACTGGACGGATCGGGGCACGGCGATCCTCTTTGGTGACGGAGCTGGAGCCGTCGTCCTGACGGCAGAGGAGGGGGAGCTTCCCGTGGCGGTGATGCACTCCGACGGGGCAAAAGGGGGCGTGCTCACCTGCAGGAGTCCCTTTGAGGGGAGCAGGAGCTCGCCTGCGGGGGGAGGGGCAGGAGCGGATCCCTCGGGATATGAGCCCTTTATTCAGATGAACGGCCAGGAGGTCTTTAAATTTGCGGTCAGGCAGGTGCCGAGATGTATCGAGGAGCTTTTGGAAAAATGCGGCAGGACGCCGGAGGAGATCGACCTCTTCGTGCTTCATCAGGCGAACGCCCGCATTGTCGAGGCGATCGCAAGAAGGCTGAAGCAGGATATCTCCAGGTTTCCCATGAACCTGATGGAGTACGGAAACACCTCCTCCGCGAGCATCCCGATCCTTCTGGATGAGCTGAACCGCGGCGGGCGCCTGAGAAAGGGTATGAAGCTGGTGCTGGCGGGCTTTGGCGCGGGGCTTACCTGGGGCGCCGCCTATCTGGAGTGGGAGGTTTGAGCGCTGCACGGTTTGCAGTTTGTCGTTTGTTTTGTAGTTTGTATGGAAGAAACGGGTAATCACCGGTACGCCGGATTACATAAAAAATGAAACAAGGGAACCAACAAGAAAACCAACAAGAAAAGGAGAAAAAGGATGTTTGAGAAGATTCAGGAAATGATTGCAGAGGCACTGGGAGTCGACAAGGAGGAGGTAGTGGAGACCGCGTCCTTTGCGGACGATCTGTCCGCAGACTCTTTGGATCTGTTTGAGCTGGCGATGTCTTTGGAGGAGGAGTTTGGCGTGGAGATCCCCTCTGAGGATCTGGAAAAGATCGCGACCGTGGGCGACGTTGTGAAGTACATCGAGAGCCGTCAATAAAGGGTAATCCGTATTTGTTGTGCGGAGGGGCACAGCAAATCAACGGCGTATTCCAAAAAGCAGGCCGTCTGCAAGGGCGGAGGAAAGGACGGGAGCAGGCTATGAAAACAGAGATAACGAGAATGTTAGGAATGGAATACCCCATTATTCAGGGCGGAATGGCATGGGTTGCGGAATATCACCTGGCGGCTTCGGTGTCGGAGGCCGGCGGACTTGGGATTATCGGTTCCGGCGGCGCTCCGGCATCCTGGGTGAGGGAGCAGATTCGGGAAGTCAAGAAACGGACCGCGAAGCCCTTTGGCGTCAACCTGATGCTGATGAATCCGGAGGCGGATGAGATCGCCCGCGTGATCGCGGAAGAGGGCGTGAGGGTGGTTACCACCGGAGCGGGAAATCCGGAGAAATACATGACTCTCTGGAAGGAGGCCGGTGTGAAGGTGATTCCGGTGGTCGCTTCCGTGGCTCTGGCAAAGCGTATGGAGCGCTGCGGAGCGGATGCGGTCGTGGCGGAGGGAACCGAGTCCGGAGGACATATCGGGGAGACCACTACGATGGCATTGGTGCCGCAGGTGGTGGATGCCGTGGAGATCCCCGTCATTGCGGCGGGAGGTATCGGGGACGGCAGAGGCGTGGCGGCGGCGTTTATGCTGGGCGCGAAGGCCGTGCAGATGGGAACCCGATTTGTCGTTGCGAAAGAGTCCATCGTACATGAAAACTATAAGCAGTATGTGTTGAAGGCGAAAGATATTGACACGCGTGTCACCGGAAGGACGACCGGGCATCCGGTGCGTGTCATTCGGAATAAACAGGTGAAGGAGTACCTGAAGCTGGAAGCGGAGGGGGCTACTTTAGAGCAGCTTGAGAAGCTGACCCTGGGCGGGCTTCGTAGGGCCGTGGTGGACGGCGATGTGGACACCGGAAGCATTATGGCCGGCCAGATCGCCGGACTGATCCGAGAGGAGAAAAGCTGTGCGGAGATCCTGAGGGAGCTGGTAGAGCAGGCGGAAAATTTGATGAAAGGAAACCTTTTCGATGAGTAAGATCGCATTTATCTATCCGGGACAAGGCGCTCAAAAGTGCGGTATGGGCAAGGATTTCTATGAGGCGGACGCCGGCGCAAGGAGGCTGTATGACCAGGCGGGCGACCTGCTGGAGCTGGATTTTAGGCAGCTTTGTTTTGAGGAAAACGACAAGCTGGATATCACGGAGTATACCCAGGCGGCTATGGTCACTACCTGTCTGGCTATGACCGGAGTGGTTCGGGCCAGGGGGCTGGAGCCGGATATCACGGCGGGTTTGAGTCTGGGGGAGTACTGCGCTATCTCTGTGGCGGGAGGCATGTCCGAGCTGGATGCCATCCGCACGGTGCGAAGCAGAGGGATTTTGATGCAGCAGGCGGTTCCCGCGGGCGTGGGCTCTATGGCGGCAGTCCTGGGGCTGACTGCCGATGAGATCGAGGCCGTTGTGAATCCCATGGAGGGCGTTTCCGTCGCCAACTATAACTGCCCGGGCCAGATCGTGATCACCGGCTACGCACAGGCGGTGGAGCGGGCATCCCAGGCGCTGCAGGAGGCGGGAGCGAAGAGAGTGGTCGCGTTAAATGTCAGCGGCCCCTTTCACTCCGCTCTCTTGACAGAGGCGGGAAAGCGTCTGGGCGAGGTGCTGGAGACCGTGGAGTGGTCCCCGCTCTACATCCCCTACGTCACCAACGTGACCGCCGAGACGGTGACGGACATCGGGCTGACCAAGGGACTTTTGGAGCGGCAGGTGGCGAGCAGCGTGCGCTGGGAGCAGAGCATCCGCCGGATGATCGCGGACGGCGTCGACACCTTTGTGGAGATCGGCCCCGGCAGGACGCTGAGCGGTTTTCTGCGAAAGATCGATAAGGACAAGACCTGTTACAATATAGAGCGTCTGGAGGATGTGGACGCTGTGGTGGATAAGCTGGCATCGAATAAAAGCGCCGAGGCACGCGGGGCGTGCGGGCCGGTGTGAGGACGGAGGTTAGTATGTTAGAGGGAAAGGTAGCAGTGATCACCGGAGCATCCCGGGGGATCGGCAGGGCAGTCGCCCTGGAGATGGCGCGCTGCCACGCGACGGTGATCGTCAATTACAACGGCTCCGAGGAGCGCGCAAGGGGCGTCCAGGAGGAAATCGAAGCGCTGGGGGGAAAAGCCGAGATCTGTCAGTGCGATGTGTCCGACTTTGCGGCGTGCGGAGAATTTATCCAGAGGGTGATCCAAAATTACGGACGCATCGATATTCTGGTAAACAATGCCGGAATCACCAGGGACGGACTTTTGATGAAAATGTCCGAGGAGGATTTTGACCGTGTGCTTGACACCAATCTGAAGGGGACTTTTCACTGTGTCCGCTTCGCGTCCAGACAGATGTTAAAACAGAGGGCCGGACGCATTATCAACCTGTCCTCCGTGTCCGGCGTGATGGGTAATGCGGGGCAGGCAAATTACTCTGCCTCCAAGGCGGGGGTCATCGGCCTGACCAAGGCGGCGGCGCGAGAGCTGGCCAGCAGGCACATCACAGTGAATGCCATTGCCCCCGGCTTTATCGAGACGGATATGACGGATGCCCTGGCGGATTCGGTAAAGGAGGAGGCGGTAAAGCAGATTCCGCTGGGAGCCTTTGGAAAGCCGGAGGACGTAGCGCACCTTGCGGTGTTTTTGGCTTCGGAGCAGGCGGGGTACATCACCGGACAGGTCATCCATGTGGACGGCGGAATGGCGATGTGATGAGACACGCGGCCACGAAAGGCACGGTAACGGAAAGCACGGCAATGGAAAGCCGCAGATTGCTGTTGCGGCAGACAACAAGGCAAGACGGCAGACAACAAGACAATAAAAGAGGGAAGCAGAATGAAGAGAAGAGTTGTGGTGACAGGGATGGGAGCGATCACTCCCATCGGTAACAGTGTGGAAGCTTTTTGGAACAGTATCCAGGAGGGAAAGATCGGTATCGCGCCGATCACCAAGTTTGATACCGCCGAGTACAAGGTTAAGATCGCCGCGGAGGTCAAGGATTTTGATCCCAGGGAGTACATGGATTTCAAGGCGGCCAAGCGCATGGAGCCCTTCTCGCAGTATGCGGTGGCGGCGGCCAGGGAGGCGCTTGCGCAGTCGGGCATAGAGCTGGAGAAGGAGGATCCCTATCGCGTGGGCGTTATCATCGGCTCCGGTATCGGCGGCCTGGGAAGCATGGAGCGGGATCATCAGAAGCTTTTGGAAAAGGGGCCTTCCCGCGTCAATCCCCTACTGGTGCCGCAGATGATCACCAATATGGCGGCGGGCAACGTGGCGATCCAGCTGGGCTGTAAAGGGAAGTGCACCAATGTGGTGACGGCCTGTGCCACCGGAACTCATTCCATCGGGGACGCCTTCCGCGCTATTCAGTATGGTGACGCGGATGTCATGTTTGCGGGGGGCACCGAGAGCGCCATCACTCCCGTGGGAGTGGCAGGTTTTACCGCTCTGACCGCGTTGAACGAGTGCAACGATCCCGAGAGGGCTTCCATCCCCTTCGACAAAGACAGGGGCGGATTTGTCATCGGCGAGGGCGCCGGCGTGGTGGTCTTGGAGGAGCTGGAGCACGCCAGGGCGAGAGGCGCCAGGATCCTGGCAGAGCTGGTGGGTTACGGCGCGACCTGTGACGCCTACCATATCACCTCTCCCCTGGAGGACGGAAGCGGCGCGGCCAAGGCGATGTCCCTGGCTATGGAGGAGGCGGGAATTGCCCCCGCGGAGGTGGACTATGTGAACGCTCACGGCACCGGCACACATCACAACGATCTGTTTGAGACCCGCGCCATCAAGCTGGCCCTTGGGGACGCGGCGTGGAAGGTGAAGATCAATTCCACCAAGTCTATGATCGGCCACTTGCTCGGAGCGGCGGGCGGCGTGGAGTTTGTCACCTGTGTGAAGACGATCGAGGAGGGGTGGATTCATCAGACCGTGGGCACCAGGGAGCCGGATCCGGAGTGTGATCTGGACTACTGCATCGGGGCTCCGGCAAAGCGGCAGGTAAACTATGCGCTCACCAACTCTCTGGGATTTGGCGGACACAATGCGACGCTTTTGGTAAAGAAGTACGAAGAGTAACGGCTGCGGAGAGTAACGGCTACGGGAGTAACGGCCACGAAAATAACAGTTACGGGAGTGACGGCTGCGGAGAGTAACGATTGCGGGGAGTAACGACCACGGGTAAAGGAGTAGACCATGGATTTTAATCAGATATTGGAATTGATCAGAACCGTGTCGGCGTCGGATCTGACCACCTTCCGCTACGAGGAGGGAAACCAGAAGATCCTGATGCACACAGGGAATGTGGTGCTGAATGAAATGGAGGGGGAGAGCGTGCAGCCGGCGGATCCGGCGCAGAGCGATTCCGGCGCGGTGCAGAACAGCATAAATGACATAAATGTTGCAAATGCTGCAAATGTCACAAGCGTCACAAATGCAGCGCAGGGACAGGCGCATGGGGGAAAGACCGTAAAGTCTCCCCTAGTGGGGCGGTTCTACACGGCGCCCTCTGAGGATGCGGAGCCCTTTGTCAGGGTGGGAGACCGAGTACAGAAGGGCCAGACATTGGCGATCGTTGAGGCAATGAAGCTGATGAACGAGATCGAGAGCGATTATGACGGTGTTGTCACTGAAATTTTGGCAGAGAACGCTCAGAGCGTAGAGTACGGCCAGCCTCTGTTTACGATTGCCTGAGAGAAAGGAGCAAAAGACGGCTATGAAGCTTGGAATCAAGGAGATTGAGGCGATCATCCCTCACAGACATCCCTTTTTGTTGATCGATTTTATTGAGGATTATGAGCCGGGAAGCTTTGCCATCGGTTATAAGTGCGTGACCTTTCACGAGGATTTTTTCCGCGGGCATTTCCCGCAGGAACCGGTTATGCCGGGTGTGCTGACGGTGGAGGCTCTGGCCCAGGTGGGGGCGGTTGCGATCTTGAGCAAGGAGGAGAATCGGGGTAAGACCGCCTTTTTTGGAGGCATCAACAAGTGCCGCTTCAAGAGAAAAATCGTGCCCGGAGACAGGGTGCGTCTGGAGACAAGGATAATAAAGCAGAAAGGCCCCATTGGAGTCGGCGAGGCGGTCGCCACCGTGGATGGAGAGCTGGCGGTTTCCGCGGAACTGACGTTTATCGTGGCAAGCGAGTCATAACAGTTGAAGGGGAAGGCGTAGAAATGGAACACAGAATACAGAAGGTTTTGATTGCAAACAGGGGAGAGATTGCGGTGCGCATCATTCGAGCCTGTCGGGAGATGGGGATCGAGACGGTGGCAGTGTATTCGGAGGCGGACAGGGAGGCTTTGCACGCGCAGCTTGCGGACGAGGCCGTCTGCATCGGGCCTGCGGACTCTGCGGAGAGCTACCTGAACATGGAGCAGATCATCAGCGCGACGATCGTCACCGGAGCGGATGCCATCCACCCGGGCTTCGGCTTCCTCTCGGAGAACGACCGTTTTGCGGAGCTGTGCAGCCAGTGCAACATTACCTTTATCGGTCCGCCGGCGGAGGTGATTCGCAGGATGGGCAATAAGGCGGAGGCCAGGAACACCATGGTTCGGGCGGGGGTGCCGGTGATCCCGGGCAGTAAGGAGACCGTCCCTGATGTGGAGACGGGCCTGCGGATCGCGGAGGAAGTGGGATATCCTGTCATTGTAAAGGCCGCGCTGGGCGGCGGCGGGAAGGGGATGCGCGTGGCGCAGACTCCGGAGGAGTTTGAGAAGGCATATCTGACCGCACGCAAGGAGGCCCAGATGGCATTTGGCGACGACACGATGTACCTGGAGCACTTTGTAGAACATCCCAGACACATCGAGGTGCAGATTTTGGCGGACAAATATGGCAATGTGATCCATTTGGGGGAACGCGACTGCTCCATCCAGAGAAACCACCAGAAGATCCTGGAGGAATCCCCCTCCGTCGCGCTGTCGGAGGAGCTGAGAGAGAAGATGGGAGCGGCGGCAGTCCGCGCGGCGAAGGCGGCGAATTATGAAAACGCCGGCACCATCGAATTTCTGCTGGAGCCCGGCGGAAGCTTTTATTTCATGGAGATGAACACCCGTATTCAGGTGGAGCACCCCGTGACGGAGTGGGTCACCGGAATCGATCTGATCAAGGAGCAGATCCGTATTGCGGCGGGGAAGGAGCTCTTCTACCGCCAGGAGGATGTGAAGGTGGTGGGTCATGCCATCGAGTGCCGCATCAATGCGGAAAACCCGAAGAAGCATTTCATGCCCTGTCCCGGGACGATCACGGATATGTATCTGCCGGGAGGCAAAGGGGTGCGGGTGGACTCCGCCATCTACAGCGGCTATACCGTGCCGCCCTACTATGATTCCATGCTGGCGAAGCTGATCGTTCACGCCAAGAATCGAAGCGAGGCGATCCGCAAGATGCGAAGCGCGCTGGGAGAGGTAATCATTGAAGGAATTGACACCAATGTCGATTATTTGTATGAGATCGTCAATCATCCAGACTATGTGGAAGGAAACATCGACATAGGGTTTATTGAAAATCTGCATTGAACTCGCTTTGTTAAGAGAGAGATAATATAAAGAGAGAGATAGTATACAGAGAGATAGTATACAGAGAGAGATAACATAAAGATAGAGATAATATAGAAAAATGAGAGAGGCCGTGTATGAATCTGTCAAATATGTTCAAGAAAACGAAAGACAGCTATATTCCCCTGAAGGGCGAGGAGCCGGAGGGAAGCGGGGAAGAGCCCAGGCCGGAGGTGCCGGAGGGGCTTTTGCGCAGGTGCAACAAATGCGGCAAGGCCATTCTGACGGACGAGGTCAAGAGCGGCGCCTACATCTGCCCCAAGTGCGGCGGCTACTTCCGTATGCCCGCCTACCGCAGGATCCGGATGATCGCAGAGCCGGACAGCTTTGAGGAGTGGGACACCGGAATGGAGACGGCTAACCCGCTGCAGTATCGGGGATATGTGGAGAAGATCGCCTCGCTCCGCGAGAAGACAAAGCTGGACGAGGCTGTGATCACCGGAAAGGCGAGGATCGGCAGGCACGAGGCGGTTCTGGCGGTGATGGACGGCAGGTTCCTGATGGCGAGCATGGGAGAAGTGGTGGGCGAAAAAATTACCCGCGCGGTGGAGCGGGCTACGAGAGAGCGGCTCCCCGTGATCATCTTCACCTGCTCCGGCGGCGCCAGAATGCAGGAGGGGCTCACCTCCCTGATGCAGATGGCGAAGACCTCCGCGGCACTGAAACGCCACAGCGATCAGGGGCTCCTCTACATCACGGTGCTGACGGACCCCACTACCGGAGGTGTCACGGCCAGCTTTGCTATGCTGGGCGATATCATCCTGGCGGAGCCGAAGGCGCTGGTGGGTTTTGCGGGTCCGAGAGTAATCGAGCAGACTATCGGGCAGAAGCTTCCCAAGGGCTTCCAGAGATCCGAATTTCTGCTGGAGCATGGTTTTGTCGACGCCATCGTGGCCAGAGAGGATATGAAGGAGACGCTGAAGGTGCTTTTGGATCTCCACACGGCCAGGCGGATGGCGGGGAGCACAGGCGTCCCCAGGACGGTGAAGGTCAAGCCTTCCTCCGCTCTCTCCGCGTGGGAGAGGGTCACCTTGTCCAGAAGACAGGACAGGCCGGTGGGCTCCGATTATATCCGGATGCTGTTTGCCGACTTTGTGGAGATGCACGGCGACCGCTGCTGCGCGGACGACCAGGCGGTCATCGGAGGCATTGCCACCTTCCGCGGGATGCCGGTGACGGTGATCGCGCAGGCAAAGGGCAAAAATACCAGGGAGAACATCGCGCGCAACTTTGGGATGCCTTCTCCGGAGGGGTATCGCAAGGCGCTTCGCCTGATGAAGCAGGCAGAAAAATTCCACCGCCCTGTGATCTGCTTCGTGGATACGCCGGGGGCATTCTGCGGCATTGAGGCGGAGGAGCGCGGACAGGGGGAGGCGATCGCCAGAAACCTGTATGAGATGTCCGGCCTGAAAACGCCGATCCTGTCCATCGTTATCGGAGAGGGCGGAAGCGGCGGCGCGCTGGCAATGGCGACCGCGGATGAGGTTTGGATGATGGAAAATTCCGTGTATTCCATCCTGTCGCCGGAAGGCTATGCGGCGATCCTCTGGAAGGACAGCAGGCGCGCCAGGGAGGCGGCGCAGGTGATGAAAATGACCGCGGCGGACCTGGAGGAGGCCGGTTTTGTGGAGAGAGTCTTTGCGGAGCCGGAGGAATTAACGGAGGAGACCCTTCCTTGCATCACAGGGGAGATCGGCGAACAGATCGCCGTTTTTTTGCAGAATTACTGCGGGATGCCGGAGGAGGTTCTGTTGGAGAAACGGTATCAGAGATTCCGCAGCATGTAGGATGTGGATATAGGGTGCAGATAATAGAGTGTAGATACAAGGTGCAGGTATAGGATGCAGATATAGGACGCAGATAATAGGATGCAGATATAGGATGCAGCCAGAGAAAAAGGATGAAGAAAAGAGGAGAACCGTGCAGACATCAAACAAAAAATACGAACCCTTGCATATTGGAGAGCTGACCGCGCGGGTTCCCCTGATCCAGGGGGGAATGGGCGTGGGGATCAGCCTGGGAGGACTGGCCGGAGCGGTGGCAAAGGAGGGCGGCGTGGGAGTGATCTCCTCCGCCCAGATCGGCTATCGGGATCCGGAGTTTGAGAAGGATCCAAAGGCTTGCAATCTTCGCGCCATTGGTGTAGAATATCGCAAGGCGAGAGCCATTGCAGGCGAAAACGGGATCGTTGGCTTCAATATTATGGTGGCGCTCCGCTATTATGAGGAGTATGTGCGCGAGGCGGCGAGAGTCGGGGCGGAGCTGATCATCTCCGGCGCCGGACTTCCCACCGACCTTCCCAAGTATGTGGAGGGGACGGGCGCGAAGATCGCGCCCATTGTGTCCTCGGAGAAATCCGCGCAGGTGATCCTGCGCTACTGGGGCAGGAAATATCATCGGACCGCCGACCTGGTGGTGATCGAGGGCCCCAGGGCGGGGGGACATCTCGGGTTTTCCCAGGAACAGCTTGCGGAGTATGCGCACAGTGAGCGGACCCGCTACGACGAGGAGATCCGGAGGATCTGTCGGGTGGTGAAGGCATACGAGGAGGAGTACCGGTGCAGGATCCCCGTCGTGGTGGCGGGAGGAATTGACAGCGCGGAGGAGGTGGACCGCATTATGGAGCTCGGAGTGCAGGGCGTCCAGGTGGCCACGCGCTTTGTCACGACCCGGGAATGTGACGCGGATCCCAAATACAAGCAGACCTATCTGGACGCGAGGCAAGAGGATATCTGTATCATAAAAAGTCCGGTGGGAATGCCCGGGCGCGCCATCCGCAATTCCTTTATGGAGCGTGTGATGAACGGGGAGAGGTTTGTGCCCGAAAGGTGCCTCGGCTGTCTGCACAAGTGCAGCCCCTCCGAGATTCCCTACTGCATTACGGAGGCGTTGGTGCACGCGGCAAAGGGAGAGATCGATCAGGCGCTTTTGTTTTGCGGCGCCAATGCCTACAAGGCCGACCGCCTGGAGACGGTCAGGGAGGTTATGGGATCTTTGATGCCGGCCTGCCTGTGAGGGGGAGAGCAAAGGAGTATGGAGATCTATGGATAGCTATCAGACGGTAAATGATATCCTTGTGAATTTATTTCATGAGATATGGAAGCTGGAAGAGAAAGCTCTGATCACAGAAGAGTATTGTGACATTAGTGTCAATGATATGCACGTGATCGAGGCGGTGGGGCTGGAGGGCGACAAAAATATGTCTCAGATCGCCAAAAAGCTGGATATCACGGTGGGTTCCCTGACCACCTCGATGAATGGCCTGGTGAAAAAGGGGTATGTGACCAGAGAGCGGAGCGAAGAGGACCGCCGTGTGGTCACGATCCGGCTCACCGACAAGGGTTGTCGGGCGTATCGGCACCACGAGCTCTTTCACGAGAAGATGGCCAACGCCGCGCTGTCCAGCCTCTCGGAGGAAGAAATCCCTACGGTTACCAAGACGCTGTCCAGTCTTGCGAACTTCTTCCGCGGGTACGATGTCACCCACACGGGAGCCTGAGAGCGGGCTTTTGTCCGCGGCGGAGGACGCGCGGCCTAAGGCAGCTTCACATCGTTGGCGCTTGCCCGCCCCATTCGGTGATCCTCCGCATTCTGCAGCGTGGTGATCGCGATGGCCTCCAGAGCTTCCCTCGTGAAGAACCCCTGATGGGAGGTGATCATCACGTTGGGAAAGGATAGGAGCCTTGCCGTGGTGGAGTGCTCCAGGATCTCATCGGAGCGGTCCTCAAATACGTTTGGCGCCTCTTCCTCGTACACATCCAGGCCGACTCCCGCGAATTTATGCAGTCGGATCCCCTCGATCAAATCTTCGGTTTTCACCAGCGCTCCCCTGGAGGTATTCACAAGGATAACGCCGTCCTTCATCTTTTGGATGGTGTCCCGCTGGATCAGGTGATAGGTGTCGTCTGTCAGCGGACAGTGCAGCGAGATCAGGTCGCTCCCCTGCAGCAGCTCATCTAACGACACATATGTCACAATATCTTTCAACCCCTCGTTTTGGTACACGTCGTACGCGGTCACCCGCATACCGAATCCGTGGCAGATGCGGCACATGGCGGCTCCGATCCTTCCGGTGCCGATGATGCCCGCCGTCTTTCGATAAAAATTAAAGCCCATCAGACCGCTTAAGCTGAAATCATTTTCCCGTACCTTGTTGTACGCCTTGTGCAGCCGTCGGTTGCACGCAAGCGCCAGAGCCATCGCGTGTTCCGCCACCGCCTCGGGAGAATATCCGGGGACGCACATGACGCGGATGTCATATTCTGCCGCCTTCTCCAGATCCACATTGTTGAAGCCGGCGCAGCGCATCAAAAGAAGCCCCACCCCTTTTTCGTGCAGGATATCCAGCGTGGCGGCGCCTGCGTCGGAGCTGACAAAGGCGCAGACGGCGTCAAAGCCCTCCGCCAGCGCGGCGGTCCTGGGGTCTAAGTCGGAGCGGATGTACTCGACGGAGATCTCCGGAAAACCGGAAAGCTTGGACTGGAAGGAGTCGTAATCGTAGCTTTTGGCGTCGTAAAACAAAATTTTCATAGCGGGTCACCTCTCATCAAATCCTGTGTTGTCTGGGTATAGTATGCGTCG
The DNA here is from genome assembly GCA_947631615.1 of uncultured Acetatifactor sp. Lineage (GTDB taxonomy): Bacteria > Bacillota > Clostridia > Lachnospirales > Lachnospiraceae > Acetatifactor. Next base: position 8,867 of record CANRLX010000047.1, on the reverse strand, counting down.
CTTTTTCCAAAAATACTCAAAAAAACAGTAACGCCCCAAGCAAATGACCGCTTGGGGACGCAGATTTCTGGCGGAGATGGAGGGATTTGAACCCTCGCGCCGGTTGCCCGACCTACCGCATTTCGAGTGCGGACCCTTCAGCCGCTTGGGTACATCTCCGTGGGGATGGCCTGACCTCGTGTCAGACCGTATTTTATTGTAACGAAAAATTTGATGTTTGACAAGTCCAATTAGAAAAATAAATAAATTGTGATAACCGGCAAGGTGTGATAAAATAAAAGATATCTATAGGAAGGCTTGGGAAAGCGGTCACACGAAAACAGAATAGGAAATTGAAATCACAGGAGGGATCACCATGAGAAGAATCGGTATGTTAACCAGCGGCGGCGACTGTCAGGCACTGAACGCAGCGATGAGAGGCGTCGTGAAGACCTTGAGCTACAGTGGGGAAAACGTGGAGATCTACGGTTTCCTGGACGGCTACAGGGGATTGATCTACAGCGATTTTCAGATGCTCACCGGCAAGGATTTTTCCGGTATTCTGACGAAGGGCGGCACGATCCTGGGCACGTCCCGCACCCCGTTTAAGACCATTCAGGATCCGGACGAGAACGGCCTGAACAAGGTGGAGGCAATGAAACAGAACTATTATAAGCTGAAGCTGGACTGCCTGGTGATACTTGGCGGAAACGGCACCCATAAGACGGCCAACCTGCTGCGCCAGGAGGGGCTGAACATCGTCACGCTGCCCAAGACGATCGACAACGATCTGTGGGGCACGGACATGACCTTTGGATTCCAGAGCGCGGTGGATATCGCGACCAATGTCATTGACTACATCCACACTACCGCGGCCTCCCATGGGCGGGTGTTCATCGTGGAGGTCATGGGACACAAGGTGGGCTGGCTGACGCTGAACGCCGGTATGGCGGGCGGCGCGGACATCATCCTGATCCCTGAGATCCCCTACGATATCGACAAGGTCGTGGCCAAGATCGAGGAGCGCAACAAGCGCGGCAGCGGCTTTACCATTATCGCGGTGGCGGAGGGCGCCATCTCCAAGCAGGACGCCAAGCTCTCCAAGAAGGACTACAAGAAGAAGCTGGAAAAGATGACGCATCCCTCTGTGTCCTATGAGATCGCGGCAGCCATCCAGGAGAAGACGGGGAGGGAGGTTCGCGTCACCGTGCCCGGACATATGCAGCGCGGCGGAAGCCCCTGCCCCTATGACCGTGTATTTGCCAGCCGCCTGGGATCGGAGGCCGGCAAGCTGATACTGGAAGGCCAGTACGGCTTCATGGTGGGTTACAAGAACCGTGAGATCGTGAAGGTGCCCCTGGAGGATGTGGCGGGCAAGCTGAAATATCTGGATCCGGATGCTTCGATCGTGCAGGAGGCGAAGCTTTTGGGGATCAGTTTCGGCGACTAAAAGGAACCCGCAAAACGGGATCGTGAGGGTTGGTATGTCATATACGGCTTTATATCGAAAATTTCGTCCGGATACCTTTGCCGATGTGAAGGGGCAGGACCACATAGTCACCACGCTGAAGAATCAGCTGAAGGCAAATCGGATCGGACATGCTTATTTGTTTACCGGCACCCGGGGGACCGGCAAGACCACGGTCGCAAAGATCTTTGCCCGAACGGTGAATTGCGAGAACCCGAGGGAGGACGGCCCCTGTGGGGAATGTCGAAGCTGCAGGGCGATCGCGGCGGGCGCCAGCATGAATGTCATCGAGATCGACGCGGCCTCCAACAACGGTGTGGACAATATCCGTGAGATCGTGGACGAGGTTTCCTATTCTCCCGCGGAGGGAAAATACAAGGTTTATATTATCGACGAGGTTCATATGCTCTCCATAGGGGCTTTCAACGCCCTTCTGAAGACGCTGGAGGAGCCCCCGTCCTATGTGGTGTTTATCCTGGCGACCACGGAGGCGCACAAGATTCCGGTGACGATCCTCTCCCGGTGCCAGCGCTATGATTTCAAGCGCATTTCTATCGACACGATCGCGGACCGGATGCGGGAGCTGATGGAGGAGGAACAGGTGAAGGTGGAGGAGAAGGCGCTGCGCTACATTGCCAAGACGGCGGACGGGTCTCTGCGCGACGGGCTGAGCCTTCTGGATCAGTGTATCGCCTTTCATCTGGGGGAAGAGCTGACCTACGACAAGACCCTGGAGGTTCTGGGGGCCGTGGATACGGAGGTGTTCAGCCGCCTGCTCCGCAATGTGCTGGACCGCAACGTGCTGGGGTGCGTTTCGCTTCTGGAGGAGATCGTCATGCAGGGGAGGGAGCTCGCCCAGTTTGTCACCGATTTCACATGGTATCTGAGAAACCTGATGCTGGTGAAGACCTCCGACAATCTGGAGGATGTGATCGATATGTCCTCGGACAATCTTGCGCGTCTGAAGGAAGAGGCGGGAATGGCAGAGATGGATCAGATCCTGCGCTATATCCGTATCTTTTCCGAATTGTCAGGGCAGCTTCGGTATGCCTCCCAGAAGCGTATTCTGGTGGAGATCGCCCTGATCAAGCTGTGCAGGCCGGAGATGGAGGCAGATCCGGATTCCCTCGCAGATAGGATCCGCAGAGTGGAGGATCGGATGGAGAGCGGCGTTTTGGCGGCTCCCGCGAGCGTGGAAAGCGGGCCCTCGGCGGGGGAGGCCGCGCCGCAGGTGCCGAAGGAGCTGCCCAGGGCCATACCGGACGACGTGAAGGCGATCGTGCAAAAATGGCCGTCGATCGTGGGCCATGCCGACAATCCCATGAAGATGTATTTGAAAAACGCCAGGCTGAGCCTCGGCGGCGACAACCGGCTGATGGTGGTCGTGGAGGACGGACTTGCGTCGGACTACTTTCAGGCCCATCCTCAGAACAAGGAGCAGCTGGAGCTTCTTTTGTCCGATTTCTCCGGCAAGGAGATTGAGGTGACGATACAGACGGTTCAAAACGACCGAGAATTTGAGAGCAGCTATGTGGATCTCTCCCAGGTGATCCACATGGAGATTGAAGAGGAGGACGATTAGTTATGGCAAAAAGAGGCGGTTTTCCGGGCGGCGGTATGCCGGGAAATATGGCGAACCTGATGAAGCAGGCGCAGCGTATGCAGCGCCAGATGGAGGAGAGCCAGAAGGAGCTGGAGACAAAGGAGTTCACCGCTTCGGCGGGGGGCGGCGCGGTGGAAGTCACCGTAAACGGGAAAAGGGAGCTGCTCAGCCTGAAGCTTGCGGAGGAGATCGTGGATCCCGAGGATATCGAGACGCTGCAGGACGCCATTGTGGCGGCGATCAACGAGGCGATGAAAAAGTCGGAGGAGGCAGGCGCTGAGATAATGAACCGGATGACCGGCGGCATCGGAGGAGGCTTGCCTTTCTGATGGAGCTTTACAGCGGATATATCAATAAGTTAATTGAGGAGCTGGCAGCCTTGCCCGGAATCGGCAGCAAGTCGGCTCAGAGACTGGCGTTTCATCTGATCAACATGCCGGCGGAAAAGGTGAACCGCCTGGCCAATGTGATCGTGGAGGCAAAGGCCAATGTTCGCTATTGCAAGGAGTGTTACACGCTGACGGACAGGGAGCTCTGTCCGGTGTGCGCCAATGAGAAGCGAAACCACCGGATGATCATGGTGGTGGAAAATTCCAGGGATCTTGCCGCCTATGAGAAGACGGGCAAGTATGAGGGCGTATACCACGTTCTCCACGGAGCCATCTCGCCCATGCTGGGGATCGGCCCGGGCGATATCAAGCTGAAGGAGCTGATAGCGCGCCTGCAGGGCGATGTGGAGGAGGTCATTATCGCCACCAACTCCAGCCTGGAGGGGGAGACTACGGCGATGTACATCAGCAAGCTGATCAAGCCCAGCGGGATTCGCGTCACCAGGATCGCCAGCGGGGTGCCCGTGGGCGGGGATTTGGAGTATATCGATGAGGTGACGCTTCTGCGGGCCCTGGAGGGCAGGGTGGAAATTTAGCGTTTAGGAGGATATCGCGATGGCGGTAGAGAAGGGTTTGTTTGGAAAAGGTCCAAAGGGACAGGATATCGCGCTTTATACTCTGCGCAATTCCAACGGAATGAAGGCGGAGCTGACGGATTTTGGCGCAATCATCGTGCGGCTGTATGTGCCGGACGCAAAGGGGAAGGCGGAGGATGTGGTGCTTGGGTTTGACCAGGCGGAAAAATACGGTCAGAATCCCAGCTTTTTTGGCGCGGTGATCGGGCCCAACGCCAACCGTATCGGCGGCGCCGCCTTTGCGCTGGACGGTGTGGACTATCAACTGGATGTGAACGACAACGGCAATAATCTGCACAGTCACGCGGAGCTTGGGTATCACAAGCGCCTGTGGGAGGCGGAGATAGGTGACAATAGCGTCACTTTTTCCCTGGAGGATCCTGCCACCATGGGATTCCCCGGCAACAAGAAGGTACAGGTCACCTACTCTTTGAACGAGGAGAATGAGCTGAAGCTGGAATACCGCGCGTCCAGCGACCAAAGGACGATCTTGAATCTGACCAACCACACCTATTTTAACCTGGAGGGCGCAGGCGCCGGAACTATTTTGGACCATGAGCTGTGGCTGGCGTCGAACCGGTACACGCCGACGGCGGCAGGCTCCATTCCCACCGGTGAGATCGCCTCCGTGAAGGGGACGCCGATGGATTTCACGACGATGAAGCGGGTGGGATCGGAGATCGACGCGGATTTTGAACAGCTGAAGCTCGCGGGGGGCTATGACCACAACTGGCTCATTGACGGCTGGGACGGAGAAATGAGGCATTTTGCCACGGTGAAGGCCCCGAAGAGCGGCAGGATCATGAAAGCGTACACCACTTTGCCCTGCGTTCAGTTTTATGCCGGCAATTTCATTGAAGCACAGCGGGGAAAGAAGGACGCCGCCTACGGAAAGCGCAGCGGCCTGTGTCTGGAGACGCAGTACGCGCCCGACGCCATTCACCACGATGGCTTTGTGCCCTGTGTGTTCGGAGGCCCCGACGGAGATTATACCTCCGCAACGGTATACCGCTTTGAAGTCTGAGGAAGGCGCAGCGCCTTTCGCAAAAATTGTCGAGCACTTTTTTGGAAGCCCTGACAAGAATTGATAAAATACCTCGCATACCAATGTTATATTGATTAAAATGGTATGGGAGGTGTTTTTATATGGAGTTGCCAAAGAACGTCACACAGATTGGAGAATCCGACCGCACCTGCAAGGTATATGTGGAAGACTATGTGGTCTCTTATCTGAAACAACTGAATCAGGTGGCGAGAAACAAGGACATTGCCGTCGCACTCTACGGGACCCGCAGCGAGGAGGAGGACGTATCCTATCTTTTCCTGTACGGAGCCGCGAAATTGAATTTCCTGCAGCGGGAGGTCAGACACCTCTCACAGGCCCAGATGCAGGAGATCGAGCAGAACCGACAGCGTTTTTTTTCGCAGTACGAGTTTCAGGGATACCGGATATTAAACGGGGAGATGATAGAGGGCTTCCATATCTGTGAGCGGGGGATCTGCAGATACATAGCCGGATACGCGCAGTTTTATGAAAAAAACGACAGTATGCTGAATTTTATGCTGGAGGCGCGCTCCGGAGAGGTGCAGCCTGAATTTGTGGACCAGGAGAAATATGAGAACGAGAAGAGGCGTCGGGAGGCGAGAAGGGCACAGGCGGAGGAACGCGGGAAAGCCTCCGCGCACAAGGCGGAGCCGCCCAAGGAACCGGCGGATTTGAAGGCGGGATTGAGTCCGGCGGAGCGGGACGATCTCTCTCGGACCTGGGAGAAGGAACCGCCCAGGCGGACAAGCCTGCAGCGGATGAAGGTCGCGGCGGTGGCAGTTTTTGCGCTGCTTGCCCTGGTGGGGCTGACTTCCGCAAACGGCGGATTGGATCTAAAGGAAATCCAGGTGATGGCCCGTCAAACCCTGAACGGTCTGACGGAGCAGAAGCTGCCGGATGAGACGGAGGCGGCCGCAGTCATGGGGCCTGCCGCAAACAGCGATACCCTCGTTGCGGAGGACAAGCTGACGGAGGCGATACGCCAGGAGAACGGGCAGGAGACGCCGGCGACAGGGGAAACTGCCGAAACAGAGGAAAACCTGTCTGCCGCAGCGGAGGGACAAAACGGCGGGGAAACGGTTCCCACAGAACCCTCCGAGGCGGAGACGCAGCAGGCGGAGGCACCGCAGCCGGAAACGGTACAGCCGGAGGCCCCTGTGGAAGAAAGCGCATCCGCCCAAGGACAGGCTATGACCTCCTATGTGATCGAAAAGGGCGATACCCTGACCGACATCTGTGTGAGGAATTATGGGAGCGACGCCAGAGTCCAGGAAATATGCGTGATCAATTCCATCGCGGATCCGGATGATATCAAGGTGGGGCAAAAAATTTTATTACCCCAGTAGGGAGAGAGTGTGGTATACTCTACTATAGTGAGACGAAAAGAAAAAACGATACGGAAGATACAAAGAGGTCGCGCAATGGCAGATATCAAGAGCTTCTTGAAGGAACGAGAAAAGAGGGAACAAAACCGGACGGACTACCGGACGAAAATATTGCTTCACAAAGTCACTGCCGCATACCGTGTGATCCTGATCTGTCTGGTGCTGGTGGCGGTGTTTGTGCTGTTGACCGTTTTGTACAGGAGGCACGTATATACCGGCTATGATATCATCTCTTCGGTAGAGCGGGAGAAGGACTCCGAGGCCATTGACACCGCGCTGCAGAACATGGTCATGACGTACAGTAAGGACGGCGCCCGCTGCGCGGATGCGAAGGGCAATCTGATCTGGAATCAAACCTATGAGATCCAGGATGTCAAACTGGCCAAAAACGGCAGCGTCTCGGCTATCGGCAACTATAACGGCAGGGATATCTATGTGCAGAGCACGGAGGGGATCCTGGGGACGATCAACACAAATATGCCGATTCGGGATATCGCCGTGGCTGCCAACGGAAATGTGACGGCGGTTCTGGCTGACACAGATGTCACATGGATCAACACCTATGACGCCTCAGGAAATCTCTTGGCGGACGGGCAGACGCACATGGATCTGAGCGGCTACCCGGGGGCCATAGCGCTGTCGCCCAATGGGGAGATGCTGGCGGTGGCGTATGTCTATGTGGACGCGGGGACGCTGAAGACGAACATTGCTTTCTATAACTTTGGGCCGGTGGGCGAGAATGTGAGCGACCACATAGTCAGCGCCTACTCCTACACGGATGTGCTGGTGCCGGAGATCTGTTTTATGGGCGGCGACACGGTCTTTGCGGTGGGAGACGACAGCCTGCTGATCTACAAGGGGAGCCAGATACCGGAGCTGGAGGCCCGATATCTATTTGACGAGGAAATCCTGTCGGTCTTTTACGGCGAAAAATATATAGGTCTGGTTTTCGCGTCGGACGATCCCGAAAACCGTTACCGGCTGGAAGTGTACAACACCGCCGCGCAGATGGTGGACAGCTTTTATTTTGATATTGATTATATGGACATCATCTTTACGGAGGATAATTTCATTATATATAATGAAACGCAGTGTGTCATCCGCACCTACGACGGCCTGGAAAAGTTTAACGGGAGCTTTCAGGAGCCGGTGAATGTGCTGATCCCCATGGATGCGGCATATCGCTATCTGCTGGTGACCGATTACTCCTTTGACGTGATCCAGCTGAGATGACGGAGACGGGGACAAAGCCGGTAATAAGGTAATAAAAGGAAAAAGTGCACGGATAGGCACGGATAGGAGCACAAATGAATTTATTGTTGATAGGCGCAGGAATCTTGCTGGTTTTTAATGTTGTGGACGGCTATAAAAAGGGAATGGTTCGTCAGGTGATCTCTCTCGTTTCCTTGATCGTCCTCTGTACGGTGGCGGTGCTGATCGCAAACGGGCTGAACAGCTATTATGACGGAAAGATCCTGAATGTGGTGGTGGCAGTATTGCTGCTGGTGCTTTTGGGGATCGCCCATCACCTTTTGGGCGTGGTTTTTTTCTCCGCCAAAATGATCTCCAGGCTTCCCATCGTACATTGGCTGGACAAGCTTCTGGGGATCGTGTCCGGCGCCCTGGAGACGGTGCTGATTCTCTGGACCCTGTACACCTTTGTGATGATGATGGATCTGGGGATGATCGGACAACTGATTTTGAGCGATACCGGAGAGAGCAAAATTTTACTGTGGTTTTATCAGCACAACTATCTGGCGCACCTGGTACAGCAGCTTGCGGCGGACCTGTCCTTCACCCAGAATTTTCTCCCGTGAGAGGGCGCGTAATCGCCGGAAAAATATCTTAAAATTTCAGGGAAAAAGTTGTTGACAACTATTGGCATAATATGCTATATTATAATTCGCCCTCAAAAATGGGAGGATGTTAAAGCCCGTTTTAAGGGGGAAAAAGTTTGCAAAAACTAAAAAAAGCAGTTGACAGAAGCGGCGCAGATGTGATAAACTATCAAAGTTGCCGCTGATGCAGCGCGACAGCACCTTGACAAATAAACAGTAATGCAGCCCTGAAAATTCCCAAAGAAGAGCCGTCCGAAAAGGACGGTATTCTGAAGAAGATTCAGAGACGAACGAAACGAACAAACAAGCAGTAAAAAAGGAAAGCCAGAGAGACTGGCAGGAGAAAACCAAAAAATACTGCCCGTGTGCGCAGAGCCAAGCCAATTCATAGGCCTTCGGCCTATTTCATTGACTTAGCCCCGCCTATGTCTTTTTCCCGGCACCCGCCAATACGTGCGAGCACGACGGCGGGATGCGCAGGAAAAAGCCGCACACGGAGCGATATACCAACATGAGAGTTTGATCCTGGCTCAGGATGAACGCTGGCGGCGTGCTTAACACATGCAAGTCGAACGGGGTATCTAT
>CANRLX010000046.1 GCA_947631615.1 uncultured Acetatifactor sp. | reverse complement strand
AAGGGATATTTCCCAGGCTGTATGACAGCTTTGAGCGGGAGGGGAAATCCTGTCTGGTCATGGAATATCTGGACGGACAGAGCCTGGGAGAGCTGATGCGGCGGCGGGGCAGGCTGTCCCAGAGAAGGGCCATAGAGATCGGGAGGAGGCTGGCGGAAGGGCTTACCTTTCTGAAGGAGGGAAAGGGCGTCCTCTACAGGGACTTAAATCCCGAGAATGTCCGGATCTGCCAGGACGGGCAGGTGAAGCTGATCGACTTTGGCTGTATCTGTCCCCTCCCCGGGGAGGAGAAGGCGGAAAAAGGCGGGTTTGGCAGGGCGGGGACGCCCGGGTATGCCGCGCCGGAACAGCTTGCGGAGGGCGGTCATGCGGACGCCTGCAGCGACGTGTATGCCCTGGGCAGACTGCTCCACTATCTGGTGACCGGAGACGATCCCTGTCTGCCGCCCCGAAAGAAACCGCCGATCCGCGCCTACGACCGAAGGCTTGAAAAGGGGCTGGAGCGGCTTTTGGAGGAGTGCATCCGGACGGAGAAAACAGAGCGGCCTCCGGATATGAGACGTATGCTTAAGCGGCTGTGCGTCCTGGAGGAGAGAGGGGCCGGATATCTTTGGGGGGAATGGTTCGGACGAAGGAAAACGCCGGAATATTTTTTTGAAAAAAATATTCTTCTGCAAAAAAACAATTCCCTTTTTCGCTAGCAAGTTGCTTTTGACAGGCGGTTATGCTATAATCTGCGATAAGAGACCTGACGAGGAGACCTGACGAAGAGACCTGATAAAGAGACCTGACGCTTGCCTGCGTGGGGTCGGACAAATGGAGAGGATTCTTTCTGTGCGGAAGGAGGGAGAGGAACGGATGAGCGAGGAAAAGATCGACGAGGAAAAAATCAGCGAGGAAAAGACCGGCAGGGAAAAGATCAGAATGGACCGCTTTCAATACCTTGCGGAGGTGCTGGATCCCAGCATGGACGATTACCTGTTTATCTATGATCTGGAAAACGACCTGTACTGCATCTCTCCGAGCGCCCTGGAGCGATTCCCCATTCCGGGCTGTCGGTTCAGCAATATGGCGGAAGCCTGCGGCAGCTTTGTCTATCCGGCGGATGTAAAGCTTCTCAGGGAGGATCTGGCCAGGATCTTTCACAACGAAAAGTCGGATCACGATTTGGATTACCGCTGGATCGACCGCGAGGGGAATCCGGTCTGGATCAACTGCAGAGGGCAGGTGATCCGCAATGACCAGGGGAAACCGCAGTTTCTCCTGGGATGTATCAATGAGATCGGCCAGCAGCAGCGCGCCGACAACAAAAGCGGCGCTATGCGGGAGACCAGCCTGCAGAGAGAGCTGGAGCGGTATCGGGGAGAGCGGCTGAACGGGTATATTCTGAGGATCGGCATCGACAATTTCAAGGAGATCAACGAGAACCGCGGCATCGACTACGGCGACATGATCCTGCGCCGGACGGCGCAGTGCATCGAAGAGATGCTGGAGGACGGCCAGAAATTTTACCGGATCGTGTCGGATGAATTTATCGTGCTGTGCGCCTCGGAGGGAAGAGGCGACTCGGAGGCGGTGCAGCTCTACAAGAAGATACGGGCGGCCATCGACTATTTCATCGCGGACAACCACTACGAGGTGTTCTACACCATCTCCGCGGGCGTGCTGGATCTGTCCAAGGTGAAAAAACAGACCTACGCCAATCTGATGAAGCTGTCGGAGTTTGCTCTAAACGAGGCGAAGGCCGGAGGAAAGAACCAGTATTACATCTATGAGCTGTCGGACTATCGGGTGTTCCAGTACCGGCGCCGGCTGATCAATACGCTGCGCCAGGCGGTCAACAACCAGTGCGAGGGCTTTGAGGCGTATTTCCAGCCGATCGTGGACATCGGCAAGGGGAGGCTGATCGGGGCGGAGACGCTTTTGAGATTTCACACGGAGGAGCTGGGAAGGATCCCGCCCACGGAATTTATCCCGCTTTTGGAGGAGACCGGACTGATCATCCCCGTGGGACGCTGGGTGCTGGAGCAGGCGCTGGAGGCGTGCCACAGGATCCAGGAGACGATACCGGATTTCCGCGTGTCGGTGAATGTGTCCTACATACAGGTGCTCAAGAGCAATGTGCTGGGCGTGATCCTGGATCTGATCAAAACGTATCAGTTGAAGCCGGGCAGCCTGATGATCGAGCTGACGGAGAGCGGTTTCCTGGAGTCCAATGCCAATTTTATCAAGTTCTGCGACGAGCTGAAGGAAAATGGCATCCTGCTTGCGCTGGACGATTTCGGCACGGGCTACTCCAACTTCCACTATCTGTACAACCTGAATCCGGACACGATCAAGATCGACCGCTCCTTTACGCTGGAGGCGCTCAGCAACCCGCAGGAGTTCAATCTGCTCAGGCACATGGTGGCGATGACGCACAGCATCAACCTGAAGCTCTGTATTGAGGGGATCGAGACGGATCAGGAGCTTGAGAAGATCAGCGAGATGGATCCGGATTACATTCAGGGGTTTGTGTTTGGAAAGCCCTGTCCCTATGACATCTTTGTGAAGGAGCACGTGCTCGCAGGGTGAGAATAGAGGAGTCGATGACAGGACGGCAGAGAATTTTTATAGGAAGTTATAGAAATTTATAGAAATTTATAGAAATCATAGAAAAGAGGAATGAACCGTGCGTTTTTTTATTGATACTGCCAAGGTGGAGGATATCAAAAGGGCGAATGCCATGGGGGTGATCTGTGGCGTTACCACCAATCCTTCCCTGATCGCCAAGGAGGGAAGGGGGTTTGAGGAGGTCATTGCGGAGATCGCGTCCATCGTGGACGGGCCCATCAGCGGCGAGGTGAAGGCGACCACCGTGGATGCGGAGGGCATGATCGCGGAGGGCCGCAAGATCGCGGCGATCCATCCCAACATGGTGGTGAAGATCCCGATGACGGAGGAGGGCTTAAAGGCCTGCAAGGCGTTGTCCGCCGAGGGGATTAAGACGAATGTGACTTTGATTTTCAGCGCCAATCAGGCGCTTTTGGCGGCGCGGGCCGGAGCGGCCTATGTGTCCCCGTTTCTGGGGCGTCTGGACGACATCAGCCAGAGAGGGGTGGACCTGATCCGCGAGATCGCCCAGATCTTTGCGGTTGCCGATCTGGACACCCAGATTATCGCGGCGAGCGTGAGAAATCCGGTCCACGTGACGGACTGCGCCCTGGCGGGCGCCGACATTGCCACGGTTCCCTTTGCCGTGATCGAGCAGATGGTGAGGCATCCTCTGACCGACGCGGGGATCGCTAAGTTCCAGTCGGATTACCGGGCCGTGTTTGGAGAGTGAGACGGCAGGACAAACAAAAGCGGCTGCACGGAACATGGATCTCGGTGCAGCCGCCTTTTTGATGCTTAAGGTCTTTTGGTTCCAGATACCTATTTTAAGTCTCGATCCTTTCGGGGAGCCTTATTTCATGGACTCTTCCTGCTTCTTGATCATCCGGCGAACCATCTCGCCGCCGATGCTTCCGGCCTCGCGGGAGGTCAGGTCACCGTTGTAACCCTCCTTCAGGTTTACGCCAAGCTCAGATGCGATCTCCGTCTTGAAACGATCCATAGCGGCCTTTGCCTCAGGAACCTCTACTCTATTACTTCTGTTTGCCATCTTGTTTTCACCTCCGTGACTTGTTTTTCTTTTTTTCTCTATTTTCAAGATAAGCGCTGCAAAGGCTTATCCTGAAAAGATATTCCGGTTAAGCATTTTGCGGTCACTTATCTTGATGTTAGTATTGACGGCATGTAAAAAAATATAATGGAAACTTTTACAAGTCTTGTAAGCGCAAAGCATTTATTGTATACTGATGCTTGAGACCGCAAAGCGTCGTCTGAGCGGAATCACGACATTCTGACTGGTTACAAAGATCGTTTTGACCGTTTTTGAGCGGCCAGGACATTTCTGCGTAATAAGAAGCTTTTTTTGCGGCTTCCTTTATATCAGAAGACAGTATCAGGAGACTAAGGCAAAACAGAAAGGGAGACAATTATGAAAAAAAGGATTCAAAAACTTGCTGCGGTAGTGACGGCTTTGGCGTTTGCCTGCGGAGCGCTTTCCGGATGCGGAGGCGGGAGCGGAGAGAACGGTTCCCAGGACGGCTCCCAGGATCCGGCGGGGACTGTTGAGGCGTCCTTTGCGGAGACGGCTCCTGCAGAGCCCCATTCCGCGTCCGACGGGGCGTCCACAGAGAAGGTATCGGTGCGGATCGGCGCGCTGAAGGGGCCCACCACCATCGGTCTGGTCAATCTGATGGCCGACGCGCAGAGCGGAGAGACCGCAAACGAATACGAGTTCCAGATGGCAACGGCGGCGGATGAGATCCTTCCGCTGATGGTCAAGGGAGACCTGGACATTGCGCTGGTTCCGGCCAATGTGGCAAGCGTTTTGTACAACAATACAGAAGGGGACGTCACCGTGATCGATATCAACACTCTGGGCGTTCTGTACGTGGTGTCCGGCGACACCTCCATTGAGAGTGTGGCCGATCTGTCCGGCAGGACCGTCTTTCTCACCGGAAAGGGGACGACGCCGGACTACTCCCTGCAGTACCTTCTGTCGGAGAACCAGGTGACGGACTGCACCCTGGAGTACAAGTCCGAGGCGACGGAGGTGGCGGCCGTCCTGGAGGAGGACCCCAGCGCGGTGGGACTGCTTCCCCAGCCCTTTGCGACGGTGGCGTGCGCCCAGAATGAGGCGCTGTCCGCGGTGCTTGACTTAAATCAGGAGTGGGACCGTGTGCAGGGAGAGGGAGGAAGCAGCATGGTGACCGGAGTCACGGTGGTGAGGAACGCATTTTTGGAGGAGCACCCCGAGGCGGTGGATGCGTTTCTTGCCGAGCATACGGTGAGCGCCCAGGCAGCCAACGATGAGGTGGAGTCCACGGCGGAGCTGGTGGCGGAGGCCGGAATCATCGCAAAGGCGCCGATCGCCCAGAAGGCGATCCCGAACTGCAACATCGTCTGCATTACCGGAGAAAAGATGAAGCAGGCGCTGGCCGGCTACCTGGAGGTGCTGTATGGACTGGATCCCGCCTCTGTGGGCGGGGCTCTGCCGGAGGAAGATTTCTATTATGTCCCGTAAAAAGGTTCTGATTCTTTTGTTCTGGCTGCTTTTGTGGCATTTTCTGGCCCTGTGGGTGGACAACCGGATTCTGCTTGTGACGCCGTTTCAGGCGTTTAGAGCGCTCGTAAGGCTCCTGCCCCAGGCGGTATTCTGGCGGGCGGTGGGAGGGAGCCTGCTTCGGATCGGAGCGGGCTTTCTCCTGGGGCTTGTGTGGGGCATACTCCTGGCGGTCCTTAGCTGCCGCTTCCCGTTTGTGGAGGAGCTTCTGTCGCCGGTGATGAGCCTGCTCAAGGCGGTTCCCGCAGCCTCTTTCGTGGTGCTGCTTTTGATCTGGTGGGGATCCTCTTTTTTGGCGGTGGCGGTCTGCTTTGTGATCGTGCTGCCCAATCTGTATATCAACACGCTGGAGGGGCTCAAGAGCACGGACCGCCGTCTTCTGGAGATGGCGGATATCTTTGGGATTTCCTTTTTTAACCGTTTCTTCTATATTTTCCGGCCAGCCCTGAAGCCCTTTCTTCTGAGCGGGCTGAAGCTCTCCCTGGGGATGAGCTGGAAGTCCGGAGTGGCGGCGGAGGTGATCGGCACGCCGGATTGCTCCATCGGCGAGAGGCTTTATCTGTCCAAGATCTACCTGCAGACGGCGGAGGTCTTTGCGTGGACGGCTGTGGTGATCCTGTTGAGCTTTTGCTTTGAGCGGGCGGCTCTTTGGGCAGTCCGGCGCTTCCTCTCCTGGGAACCTGCCTGTCATGGGCGGAAGGGGCAGATGCCCGAAAACGGGGCGGGGGAGTCCGGCGCGTTGGTCTGCCGGCAGGTGAGCAAGCGCTACGGGGACCAGCAGGTCATCCGCGGATGGTCGGCGGTCTATGAGCCGGGCCGGACCTACTATCTCACCGCGCCCTCCGGCAGCGGCAAGACCACGCTCCTTCGGCTGCTCTGCGGCCTGGAACGGCCGGACAGCGGGGAGATTTTGTCTGCGGGACGCTTCTCCGTGCTGTTTCAGGAGGACAGGCTGTGCGAGGATTACAGCGCCCTGCGGAATGTGGAGCTGGTGCTGGGGGAGACACTGCGGGCCAGGGAGGCGCTCCTTTGCGTGCTGCCCGAGGAGGCCCTGTCAAAGCCCTGCGGACAGCTCTCCGGCGGCATGAAGAGGCGGGTGGCCCTGGTGCGCGCTATGGAGGCGGACAGCGAGTGCGTCCTTTTGGACGAGCCCTTTGCCGGACTGGATCCGGAGACGCAAAAAAAGGCGGAGGCCTATATACGGGACCGGCAGAGGGGCAGAATCCTCCTAATTGCCACCCATCAGTAAAAATCGGTTGTCAATTTGTCATATTTATGCTATAATTTCAAAATGACTGCGACTGTAGGCGTATTCGACGCGGCAGGAGCTATGAAGGAGGAAATGCAATCATGAGTTTACAGGTGGAGAAGTTAGAGAAGAATATGGCGAAGCTGACGATTGAGGTGCCGGCGGAGGAGCTGGAGAAGGCGATCGAGGCAGCTTTCCAAAAGAATAAGAACAAGATCAGCGTTCCCGGTTTCCGCAAAGGGAAGGCGCCCCGCAAGATGCTCGAGCAGATGTACGGCAAGGAGATCTTCTATGAGGATGCCGCCAACGAGCTGATTCCCGAAGCGTACGACAAGGCGCTTGAGGAGTGCACCGAGGACATCGTGTCCTCCCCCAAGATCGACGTGACCCAGATCGAGGCCGGCAAGCCGTTTATCTTTACCGCAAAGGTCGCCCTGAAGCCGGAGGTGACCCTCGGCAAATACAAGGGAGTCAAGGTGGACAAGGCGGATTTGACCGTGACGGACGAAGAGGTGGACGCAGAGATCGACAGAGAGCGCGACCGCAACTCCCGCACCATCAACGTGGAGGACAGACCCGTCAAGGACGGCGATATGACCGTGATCGACTTTGAGGGCTTTGTGGACGGCGTTTCGTTCGAGGGCGGAAAGGGGGAGAATTATCCCCTGACCATCGGCTCCGGAGCGTTTATCCCCGGGTTTGAGGAGGCACTGATCGGCGCCCAGATCGGCCAGGAGACGGATGTGAACGTGACGTTCCCGGAAGATTATCAGGCGGCGGAGCTTGCCGGAAAGGCGGCTGTGTTTAAGTGTACCGTGAAGGAGATTCGGGAGAAGGAGCTCCCCGAGCTGGACGACGAGTTTGCAAGCGAGGTGTCCGAGTTTGACACCCTGGCAGAATATAGAGAGGACGTAAAGAAGAAGCTGGAGGACAGAAAGGCGGCAGCCGCGAAGGACGCCAAGGAGGAGGCAGTGCTTGACGCCATTGTCGCGGACGCCAAGATGGAGATCCCCGACGCCATGCTGGAGACGCAGCAGAGACAGCTGGTGGAGGAGTTCGCCCAGAGGATCCAGTCCCAGGGCCTGTCCATGGAGCAGTATCTGCAGTTTACCGGACTCACCCCCGCCGCAATGCTGGAGCAGGTGAAGGATCAGGCGCTGAAGCGCATCCAGTCCCGTCTGGTCATGGAGGCGGTGGCTGCCGCTGAGAAGATCGAGGCTTCCGACGAGGATTTTGAGGAGGAAGTAAAGACGATGGCCGAGGTCTACCAGATGGAGGCCGACAAGGTGAAGGAGCTTCTCGGCGAGAAGGGCGCAAAGCAGGTTAGAGAGGACATCTGCATCAAGAAGGCGATGGAGTTTGTAGTGGAGAACGCAAAGGAATCGAAGGCCGCCAAGAGCAAAAAGGCAGCCAAGGAGGAGACAAAGAAAGAGGAGTAAGAGGGAATAAATATTTTATAAAATCCTTTTTGTGACATTGCAAAAGCGCGGTAAGTGGGATATGATAGTACCAATGGAAAACAGAAGGAATCGCTTTTGGATGGAAAAGAAATGGAGGATAATATGAGTTTAGTACCTTATGTCATTGAGCAGACCAGTAAAGGAGAGAGATCCTACGATATTTATTCGAGACTGTTGAAGGACAGAATCATCTTCCTGGGGGAGGAAGTCAACGATACCAGCGCCAGCATTGTCGTGGCACAGCTTCTGTTTCTCGAGGCGGAGGATCCGGAGAAGGATATCCATCTGTATATCAACAGCCCCGGGGGAAGCGTGACGGCCGGTATGGCAATCTATGACACCATGCAGTATATCAAGTGCGACGTCTCCACGGTCTGCATCGGTATGGCGGCGAGCATGGGGGCCTTCCTGCTGGCAGGCGGCGCCAAGGGCAAGAGGTATGCGCTGCCCAACGCGGAGATCATGATTCATCAGCCCCTCGGCGGAACCCAGGGACAGGCGACAGAGATCGAGATTGCCGCAAAGCACATTTTAAAGACCAAGGAGAAGCTGAATCGGATGCTGGCGGAGAACACCGGCAAGGATTTTGAGACGGTCAGCGCGGACACCGAGCGCGACAACTGGAAGAGCGCGGAGGAAGCCTGTGAGTACGGACTGATCGACAAGGTGATCACCTTCCATGATGTGCAAAAATAAGTGAGCGGGAGTAGTGGGGAAATGGCAGGTAAAAATTCTGACAATAACATTCGATGTTCTTTCTGCAACAAGGCGCAGAGCCAGGTCAAAAAGCTGATCGCGGGGCCTTCCGGCGTGTATATCTGCGACGAGTGCGTGGACATCTGTTCCGATATCCTGGAGGAGGAGCTGGAGGACGACGAGGCGCAGGAGACGCTGCACACGGACATTAAGCTCTTAAAGCCCAAGGAGATCAAAAGCTTTTTGGACGATTATGTCATCGGTCAGGAGGAGGCCAAGAAGGTGCTGTCCGTGGCGGTGTACAATCACTATAAGAGGGTGACCGCCCCCAAGGATCTGGACGATGTGGAGCTGCAGAAGAGCAACATCATCATGGTGGGCCCCACCGGAAGCGGCAAGACCTACCTGGCGCAGACCTTGGCGAAGATCATAAATGTGCCCTTTGCCATTGCGGACGCCACCACGCTGACGGAAGCCGGCTATGTGGGTGAGGATGTGGAGAATATTCTGCTCAAGTTGATCCAGGCGGCGGATTACGATGTGGAGCGGGCTCAGTACGGGATCATCTACATCGACGAGATCGACAAGATCACCAAGAAGGGCGAGAACGTGTCCATCACCAGGGACGTGTCCGGCGAGGGCGTACAGCAGGCGCTCTTAAAGATCGTGGAGGGGACCGTTGCGAGCGTGCCGCCCCAGGGGGGAAGAAAGCACCCGCACCAGGAGCTGATCCAGATCGACACCACCAACATTCTCTTTATCTGCGGCGGCGCGTTCGACGGACTCGAGAAGATCGTGGAGTCAAGGCTGGACAGAAAGACCATCGGTTTTAACACGGAGGGCACGTTAAAGACGACCAAGGAACTGAGCGATCTATTGAGGGAGGTGACGCCCCAGGATCTGGTGAAGTTTGGGCTGATCCCCGAGTTTGTGGGACGTGTGCCCATCTGCGTATCTTTAAACGGCTTGGACAGGGAGGCGCTGGTAAGGATCCTGAAAGAGCCCAAGAACGCCCTGATCAAGCAGTATCAGAAGCTGTTTGACCTGGACGACGTGGAGCTGTCCTTTGAGAAGGACGCCATAGAAGCGATCGCGGACAAGGCGTTTGAGAGAAAGACCGGCGCCAGGGGTCTGCGCTCTATCATGGAGAGCGTGATGATGGACACGATGTACGAGATCCCGTCCGACGACTCGGTGGACAAATGCGTCGTTACGAAGGCTGCCGTGGAGGGAGCCGCAGAGCCTCTCACCGTCCACAGGGACGAATTGAAAAAGGTCAGATAACAAAAGGTGAAACAAGCTGGAGCGCCGCCGTAAAGCGGCGCTCTCTGTACATAGCGGGATATAGGAGTGAACAATGGTTATCAAAAAGGTAAGTCTGGAGACGGTCTGCGGCATCACCAGCAAGCTGCCGGAGAACGTCCATCCGGAGGTGGCGTTTGCGGGCAGGAGCAATGTGGGGAAATCCTCTCTGATCAACGCCCTGATGAACCGCAAATCGCTGGCGAGGACCAGCGCCCAGCCGGGCAAGACGCAGACGATCAATTTTTACAACATCAATGACGCCCTGTACCTTGTGGATCTTCCGGGGTATGGGTACGCCCGGGCGAACGAGGAGGTCAAGGCCAAGTGGGGAAGGATGATCGAGAACTATCTGCACCGTTCCCGACAGCTCAGGGCGGTCTTTCTGCTGATCGATATCCGGCACGAGCCGTCGGGAAACGACTGCATTATGTACGACTGGATCCGCAGACAGGGCTATCAGCCGATCCTGATCGCCACCAAGCTGGATAAGATCAAGCGAAGCCAGGTGCAAAAGCAGATCGGCCTGATCCGCAGCACCCTGCGGGCGGGGCAGGAGGTACGGATCATCCCCTTCTCCGCGACGACGAAGCAGGGGCGGGAGGAGATCTATGAAATTCTGGACGATCTTGTGGAGAGGGGGACGGATGCGGAAGCATCCGCTAAGTGACGGCATATGAAAAAATATATCAAGGCGTTGACAAATCTTGCGGTGGCACTGGCGGTCTTTTTGGCGGTCATTCTGCTTGTGCCGAGGGTCCTGCTCTTCTTCGCCCCCTTTGTGGTGGCGTGGATCATTGCGCTGATCGCGTCCCCGTTGGTCCGTTTTTTGGAGGAGAAGGTCAAGATCAAAAGAAAGGCGGGAAGCGCCTTTGTCATTATCGTGGTGATCGGGCTGGTAGTGCTGGTGATCTATCTGGTGGGAGCGAAGCTGGTGCGGGAGATCCTGGATCTGGTCAACGAGCTGCCGGCGATCTGGCTGGGACTGGAATCGGAATTTACAGAGATCGGGGATAATCTGAGCATCGTCTACAGCCGTCTCCCGCAGAATATACAGGAAAATTTTCGGGACATGATGCAGCAGATCGGCTCTTACCTGGGAGGCGTTGTGGGACAGATCGGAAGCCCCACCATCGAGGGAGTGGGGAATTTTGCCAAGCAGGTGCCCTCGATGATCATTGCGGTGATCATGACGCTTCTGTCCGCCTATTTCTTTGTGGCGGAGAGAGAGGACATCAATCGGTGGTTCCGGAAGCATATGCCCGCGGAACTCCAGGCGGATTACCGCATCCTGCGCCACAGCCTTGTGAACGCGGTGGGCGGCTATCTGAAAGCGCAGCTTCGGATCGAGATCTGGATGTACCTCCTTTTGGTGATCGGGCTGACGGTCCTTCAGGTGAATTATGCGCTGCTGATCGCGCTGGGCATTGCCTTTATGGATATTCTGCCCTTTTTTGGCACGGGCACCATCATGGTTCCCTGGGCGGTCATCAAGCTGTTGAGCGCCGATTACAAGATGGCGGTGGGGCTTTTGATCATCTGGGGCGTGGGCCAGCTGGCAAGGCAGGTGATCCAGCCTAAGATCGTGGGGGACTCCCTGGGGATGCCGCCGATCCCCACGCTGATCCTGCTCTATGTGGGATATCGGCTGAGCGGGGTGATCGGTATGATCGTCGCGGTGCCCATCGGCCTGATCGTCGTGAATATGTACGAGGAGGGCGCTTTTGAGACCACCAAAAACAGCGCCCAGATCCTGCTGGCGGGGCTGAACCGTTTCCGCAGGCTGGAGCCGGAGGACATGGAGGTGGTGAAGGAGATGCACACCAGGGAGGAACAGAGAAACCGAAAACTGGCACAGCTCAACGAGGAGGAACGCGAGGAAAAAGAGCGGGAGCGTCTTAGGAGGAAAGAGAAGAGGGAAGAAAAAAAATCTCACTGAACCTGTTTTTTGTGAAACCTTATGCCTGTAAAATAAGTCTATTATTTTACAGGCATATTTTTTGCGGAAAAATTGCAAAAAGGAAGGAAAAATGATGCAAAAAGTTTGCAACCCCGTATTACAATGGTATCTGTCAAAAAGGAGAAACTGTCGGCAGGACGATTACAATATTATAGTGTCAGGGGAAAGATACGCTTTGCAGCCGCCCGGGGAAGGACATTTGAGGAGAGGAGAAACAAGGGATGAAGAAGACAATTCTGGTGTACAACAACAGCACGGGGATCGTGGAGAGTATGGCGCCGCTTTTGGCCGGCGAAGGGATCCGGATGGTGACGGTCTCCACGCTTCCGGAGCTTTATGATACCCTGGATCAGACCCAGATCCACCTGATGCTGATCGATGTGGAGCTTGGCGCGGACGGATGGTGCAGCGGGATCGAGACCATAGCGGGCATCCGTTCCAAGAGCAGCGTCCCCATCATCGTGGTGTCCCGTCAGACTGCCGAGACCGCCAAGATTATGGCGCTCAATTCCGGAGCGGACGACTATGTGACCGCGGGGTGCAATCCGTTAGAGCTTCTGGCCAGAGTGAAATCCCAGCTTCGCCGTTATACCCAGCTTGTCAACGTGCGGGAGACCATCAACTGCATTTACCGCATAGACGGCCTGGAGGTAAACGATGTACAGAGAACCGTCTATGTGGAGGGGAGGGAGGTCAAGCTGACGCCCATTGAGTACAAGATCCTGCGGCTTTTGGTGCAGGAGCGGGGAAAGGTGCTCTCCATCAGCCAGATCTACGAATCCATCTGGCACATGCCGGCGATCGGCGCGGACAACACCATCGCCGTGCACATCCGCCATATACGGGAAAAGGTCGAGAGAGATCCCAAGGAGCCGCGCTATCTGAAGGTGGTGTGGGGAACCGGCTACAAGGTGGGCTGAGAGGATTGACAAAGGGGACTCCTTATATTTATTATAGTAACATAGGAGGCGGCTTTGGAGCCGTTTTGATATAGGGAGGCTGTTATGGACTATGGGATAAAGGCGGCGCGGCCGCGCAGGGGGCTTTCGGGGAGCACGTTGAAGCTCTTCGCCATTGTGAGTATGCTTGTGGATCATGTGGGCGCGGTGATCCTGGGGAGGATGCTTTTGACGCAGACCTACCTGCAGACCCGGGCGAACACGGTGTGGGTCGAGGACTATGGCCGGCTCTACGACACCTATCAGGTGATGCGCGGCATTGGGAGGCTCGCTTTCCCTATTTTCTGCTTTCTCCTGGTGGAAGGCTTCACCAGGACGAGCGACGTCAAAAAATATGCTGTGAGGCTGGGGATTTTCTCGTTACTGTCGGAAATCCCCTTTGATCTTGCCTTCAAAGCCCGCTTTTTGGAATTTAGCTACCAGAATGTGTTTTTTACCCTCCTGTTGGGGTTGCTCGCTATGATGGCGGTGGACTGGGTGCTTTACCATGTGTGGTCGGAAAACCCGAGACTGCAGAGCTTCCTATCCTTTGTGCTGGCGGCGGCAGTGACGGTCTGCGCCTGTGCGGCGGCAGAGCTTCTTCGGGCGGACTATGGGGCGAAGGGGGTTTTCTGCATTGTGATCCTGTATCTGACGAGGCGGCGCAAGAGCGTCCAGATGCTCGCCGGCGCCCTGTCCTTTCTGTGGGAGGTACCGGCGCCCGCGGCCTTTGTCCCCCTGTGCTTCTACAATGGGAAGAGAGGCTTCCGGCTGAAATACGTGTTCTATATCTTCTATCCGGCGCATCTGCTGCTTTTGTACCTGGTAAGTTTTTTGCTCGGTTTTGCGGAAACTTCCGTTTTCTGATCGAATGTCTTATTGACCATATGGGAAATAACGTGTATAATAAAAATACTTGAGGAACGGAGGATATGGATAATGCAGATGCCTATTTTCGAGAAATATATTGACGAGCTGATTGAGAAGAGCACGCTGGAGGTTCCCGCATGGAACATTGAGAAGGCGAGAAACGGAGCGGTTGCCGGATGGAACTATATCGACGGCTGCATGATCCTGGCGCTCCTCGAGATCTATCAGGCCACCGGCGAGGAGAAATATTATCGGTTTGCGGACGCCTTTATCGACTACAGAGTGGACGAGGACGGCACGATCAAGAAGTATTCCGTGGAGGAGTACAATATCGACAACGTCAATGCGGGTAAGACCCTGTTTGCGCTGTACGAGATAAACGGCAAGGAGAAATACCGCAAGGCCATCGATCTGATCTACAGCCAGGTGCAGACGCAGCCGAGGACGGAGGAAGGGAACTTCTGGCATAAAAAGATCTATCCCAACCAGGTCTGGCTGGACGGCATGTACATGGGACAGCCGTTCTACATGGAGTATGAGACGAAGTTTAACAATAAGAAGAATTATAACGATATTTTCAGCCAGTTTGCCAATGTGGTGAAATACATGAGGGATCCCAAAACGGGCCTGTACTATCACGGCTACGACTCCTCCAAGAAGGCCTTCTGGTGCGACAAGGAGACCGGCCTCTCCCAGAATTTCTGGCTGAGAGCCCTTGGATGGTACTCTATGGCGCTTTTGGATACGCTGACGAAGTGTGAGCCGGATGCCTCCTGCCAGGAGAAATATGACAACCTGAAGAAGGTGTTTGTGGACCTCATCGACTCCATGCTGAAATTCCAGGATGAGAGCGGCATGTGGTATCAGCTTCCGGCTCTGGGCGGCAGAGAGCCTAACTATCTGGAGACCAGCGGAAGTGCTATTATGGCGTACAGCCTCTTAAAGGGCGTTCGCCTCGGTTTTCTGCCGGAGAGCTATCGGGAGTATGGCGTAAAGGCATTTCACGGGATCTGTGACAGATATCTGAAGGAGAAGGACGGGAGACTGAGCCTTGGCGGGATCTGCCTGGTGGCGGGATTAGGTCCGGAGGACAACCCGCGGCGCAACGGCACCTTTGAGTATTATATGTCGGAGCCCATCGTGGAGGACGATGCAAAGGGTGTGGGCCCGCTGCTTCTGGCGTACACCGAGCTGCGCAGGCTGCCCGATTAAACAGAGGAATGGAAGAAATAGAAGAAATAGAGGAATAGAAGAAACAGAGGAAACGGAAGATACATAGCGACAGCGGCTCCGCATGGGAGCCGCTGTTTTTGCGTGTGCGCCCGGCATCTTTGCCCATCTTCGTCCGTACCTATGCCAGAAAGCCGAGGTGCTCCAGCAAAATGCGGACGCCGATCAGGATCAGGATGACGCCGCCTGCAATTTCCGCCTTTGATTTGTAGCGGGTGCCGAACACGTTGCCGATCTTTACACCCACAGCGGACAGAAGGAAGGTGGTGCAGCCGATGAGACTCACGGAGGAGAGGAGACTGACCTTCAGAAAGGCGAAGGTGATCCCCACGGCGAGCGCGTCGATGCTGGTGGCCACTGCCAGAAGAAACATAGTCTTTACGTCCAGGGAATCGTCGGCTTCCTCCTCCTCGGGGGAGAGCGCTTCGCGGATCATGTTGAAACCGATCAGGCCCAGGAGGAGAAAGGCGATCCAGTGGTCTATGGAAGTGATGTACTGCTCAAACTGGCGGCCGAGCAGATAGCCGATAGAGGGCATCAGCGCCTGGAAACCGCCAAACCACAGCCCCACGGTGGCAGCCCTTGCCAGGGTGATCTTTTTCATGGCGAGCCCCTTGCAGATGGAGACCGCGAAGGCGTCCATGGAAAGGCCCACGGCGATCAGGAACAGACTCAACAGATTCATAGCGCTTCGTTTTCCTTTCATTTGGTGAAAAAAAGCTGCCACACGTGGGTGTGACAGCCTTTCTGATGTGCAGGATCGATTTAGGCTACAACCGTAACGTTGGTAGCGCGAACCTTGCTGCTGTTCTGAGGATCGGTCTCGGTGTCGAAGGTGACCTTCTGGCCTTCCTCGAGAGACTTAAAGCCCTCTGCATTGATAGCGGAGAAGTGTACGAATACTTCCTCTCCGGTGGAGTCGTTGGTGATAAAACCATAACCCTTCTGTGCGTTGAACCATTTAACTGTACCGTTGTTCATTTTGGTACCTCCTTCATTATATCGGGCAGTGCCCTTTCTATTTTGGATTCTAAAACGTAGGACAAAAAAATCACATATTTTTGTAAACCATCATAAAAATCAGTGATGACTTACAAAAATATGTGAGTTCAATGACTTTCATTTAGAATACTGTTAGAGTATATCACCCTTATCCTTAAAATGTCAATAAGTAATTCACAGTTTTTTTAATTTTTTTGCATATTTTTTTTGCCCGCAGCGAAAAGTAACAGGGAAAACAACAAAAAGAAAAAGGAAAATAACAAAAAGGAAAACAACAAAAAGAAAAACAAAAACAAAAAGGAAATTAGCAAAATAAATAAGAGAGATTAGAAAAATAAATAGGAAAGTAAAATAAATAAGAAAGCAAAATAAAGAAAAAGCAAAATTAAGAGGAAAAGAGGAAAGAAAAGATGGATCTGTTCGTGTTGGCATCGGTCGGCATCCTGGCGATCCTGGCAGGATTCTGGATCGGAAGATGGAGCGTGCCCATGGGGGCGCTGGAGGGAGAAGGAGAGATCGGGGCGGCCCCTCTGGGTGAGAACGGCCCCGTTGGAGGGACAGCCGTGGCGGAGGGCGACGGAATCCTGAAGAGACAAAGCCTGTCGGAGACGGCGGAAAACGACGAGGGGCGTGTCGGAGGCGGAGGCGGACGGGAATCCAGGGGGCGCCGAAATCACAACCGAGAGAAGCGGATCCCGCTGGGGTGGGCCATCGGCAGTCCGGTGGCGGGAGACGTCAGCCTGTTCTATGAGGGGAGCAGGAGAGGGGCGCTGATTTTGTCCGATCAGGGGAGGATGTACGCTCCGGCATCCGGCAAGATCACAAAGCTTTACCCGATGGGCAACCGGATGATGCTTCGCACGGACGCGGGCGTAGAGCTGCTTTTGCAGGTGGGAGGCCAGGTGGACGAGCTCTGCGGTTCCTGCTTCCGCCCGAGGGTGGTTCAGAATGAGATCGTGAACAAGGGCAAGCTGCTCTTGGAGTACGACACGGAGGGCCTTCTCAGGGAGGGCGCGGATGTGGGTGTGTCTATCAGCGTGGAGACGGCGGACAGCCTGCAGAATATCACCGTCACCGGCAAAAAGAGAGTGAAGGCGGGGGAGGAGCTCCTCTGGATCAGGGAGCAAAAGGAATAACCTCGGAACGGAAGAAAGCGGTTTACAACTTTTTTTGATGCGCTTATAATGACAGTATGAGAGAAAAATGCGGGCCAGAGCGCCTGGGGCCCGCGGAAACGAGGACGATATGGACAAGACCGGTATACGAAAAATGTGGATCGCCGATCAGGGGGACGGCACTTATAAAAATCCGATCCTTTACACCGATTATTCTGATCCGGATGTCATACGGGTGGGCGGGGATTATTTTATGGTCGCCTCCAGCTTCTGCAACGCTCCGGCGGTGCCTCTGCTTCACTCCAGGGATCTGGTGAACTGGAAGGTGATCAATTATGTCATGGACAGGCTCCCCTTTCCCCGATACGACAGACCCGAGCACGGCTGCGGCGCGTGGGCGCCTTCCATCCGCTGGCATGAGGGCGTCT
This sequence comes from uncultured Acetatifactor sp., assembly GCA_947631615.1. GTDB lineage: Bacteria > Bacillota > Clostridia > Lachnospirales > Lachnospiraceae > Acetatifactor. The sequence goes on along the minus strand of CANRLX010000046.1, from coordinate 5,974 downwards.
ATTACGTCTTTGTCCCGTTTCCGGACGAGGGTATCATGATGTGCAGGACGACCGATCCCTGGGGAAAATGGAGCGAGCCGTCCTTTGTGCGCAAGGTGGTGGGATGGATCGACCCCTGTCCTTTCTGGGACGACGACGGCAGGGCGTACATGGTCACGGCGTTTGCCAGAAGCCGGATCGGTTTCAACAGTATGCTGTATCTGTCGCCCATGGAGCCGGACTGCTCCGGCGTTTTGGATGACGGATGGTTTCTTTACGACGGACACGCGACCCAGCCCACCATCGAGGGGCCCAAGCTGTACAAGAGAAACGGCTACTATTACATATTTGCGCCGGCAGGCGGTGTGGAGACCGGCTGGCAGACGGTGCTCCGCTCCCGAAATATTCGGGGGCCTTACGAGGAGAGGATCGTCCTGCGCCAGGGCGGGTCTCCGGTAACGGGGCCTCATCAGGGCGCCTGGGTGGACACGCCGGACGGGGAGGACTGGTTTCTTCATTTTCAGGATGTGGGCAACGCGGGGCGGATCATACACCTGCAGCCCATGCGCTGGGAGGAGGATTGGCCGATTATCGGAGTAAACGATGCGGACGGCTGCGGGGAGCCGGTCCTGCGGTATCAAAAACCCTCTGTGGGAGTCGTCTGCCCCATCGACGCGCCCGAGGACAGCGACTTTTTTGAGGGGGACAGGCTGGGGCTTCAATGGCAGTGGAACGCCAATTATCAGGAGAGCTGGTACCGCGTGGGCGGCGGACAGCTCACCCTGTACGCACAGCCCGTCGATCCCGCAGGGCAGCTCTGCGATATCCGCAATCTGCTGCTTCAGAAATGGCCGGCGCCCGAGTTTCAGATCACGGCTCTCCTGCACCTGGAGAAGTTGAAGGATGGCGATCTGGCGGGCATGGTGTCGCAGTGCTGCCATTACACCGGACTCTTTGCGGCAAGGCGCGGGGAATCGCTCGTCCTGGAGCAGTGCACCGGACACTGGGCCGAAAACGACGAGGTGCGCACCGAGCTTGGGACACTGGACGGCAATACGCTTTTTTTGCGCATGAAGGTGAGGGACGCCCGCGAGGTCTCCTTTGAGGTCAGCACGGACGGGGAACATTTTGCGCAGGCCGGCAGCACCGTGGAGGCTTCCCCCGGGAGATGGGTGGGGGTCAAGGCGGGACTTGCGGCCTTTCACCGCCTGGAAAACGGGGGAGGAAGCGTGGCTGTGGATTATTTTGTGTTTGAAAATTTGAAAGAAAACGGGAACACCTGGAGAACCTAAAAAATTTTGTTGAATGTATGTGAGTCGTTTCAACCATTTTTTATTTTTGTTTCATAGGCTCTTGCTTTTTTTGCACAGGTCAACTATAATAAAAATACAAGATATAGATAATGGGCGCGAATGGGGACACAAAATCTTGTACGGCATAATGACAGGCGTCTGAGCGTGACGGATAGGACGAAAGGTGTGTAAGAAAGCGATGAAGATTCAAAAGAGAGATGGACGTATTGTTTCCTATGAGGAGGAAAAGATCGTTGACGCGATCCACAAGGCGAACAATGAGGTGGAGGAGCGGGAGCGCGCGTCAGAGGATTTGGTCCGCGAGATCCTGGAGGATGTGAAGCGGGACGGCTGGGACAAGGAACAGCTTACGGTGGAGCACGTGCAGGATCTGATCGAGCAGTGTCTGGTGGAGCACAACAAGTATACCCTGGCGAAAAAGTATATCGTGTACCGCTACCAGAGGAGTCTGTTGAGGAAGTCCAACACCACCGACGAGTCCATCCTGAAGCTGATCCGCAATGAGAACAAAGAGCTGGCGGAGGAAAATTCCAACAAAAATACAAGACTTGCGTCCACCCAGCGGGATTATATTGCCGGCGAGGTGTCCAGGGATGTGACCAGACGTCTGCTCCTGCCGGAGCATATCGCGCTGGCGCATGACAACGGCGTGATCCATTTTCACGATGCGGACTATTTCATACAGCCTATCTTCAACTGCTGTCTGATCAATATTCAGGATATGCTGGACAATGGGACCTCCATCAACGGAAAGATGATCGAGTCTCCCAAGAGCTTTCAGGTGGCGTGCACGGTCACGACCCAGATCATCGCCGCCGTGGCCAGCAACCAGTACGGCGGTCAGTCCGTCAACATCAAACACCTGGGCAAGTATCTGAGAAAGAGCAAGGAAAAGTTTATGGCGCAGCTTGACGAGGAGTTTGGCGATTCCATGGACAGAGAGACCAAGGAGACGGTGGTCCGGCTGCGTGTCGGGGATGAGCTCAGAAGCGGCGTCCAGACCATTCAGTACCAGATCAACACGCTGATGACCACCAACGGCCAGTCTCCCTTCGTCACCCTGTTTCTGCATATCGACGACGAAGATCCCTATGTGGAGGAGACGGTCCAGATCATCGAGGAGATCCTTCGGCAGCGTATTCAGGGGACGAAGAACGAAAAGGGCGTCTATGTGACCCCCGCGTTTCCGAAGCTGGTGTATGTTTTGGATGAAAACAACTGTCTGCGCGGCGGCAAGTATGACCATGTGACCCGTCTGGCGGCACAGTGCTCCGCCAAGCGGATGTACCCGGATTATATCTCCGCCAAGAAAATGAGGGAAAACTACGAGGGAAATGTGTTCTCCTGCATGGGATGCCGTTCCTTCCTGTCCCCCTGGAAGGATGAGAACGGAAATTACAAGTGGGAGGGACGCTTCAATCAGGGCGTTGTCAGCTTAAACCTTCCGCAGATCGGAATCCTGGCGAAAGGGGATGAGGAGGTTTTCTGGAAGCTCCTGGACGAAAGGCTGGAGCTTTGCTACGAGGCACTGATGTGCAGACACAAGGCCCTCCTGGGGATCGTGTCCGATGTGAGCCCGATCCATTGGCAGTACGGCGCCATCGCCAGACTGAAGAAGGGGGAGCCCATCGACCGATATTTAAAGGACGGATATTCCACGCTGTCCTTGGGATATATCGGCCTCTACGAGACCACTTATCTGATGAAGGGAGTCAGCCATACGGATCCTGTGGGAAAGGAATTTGCGCTGCGCGTCATGGATCACATGAAGGACGCGGCCGCCCGATGGAAGGAGAAGACCGGCTTGGGCTTCAGCCTCTACGGCACGCCCGCGGAGTCTCTGTGCTATCGCTTCGCGCGCATCGACAGGGAAAAATTCGGCGATATCAAGAATGTCACCGACAAGGGTTACTATACCAATTCCTACCATGTGGACGTCAGGGAGCCTATCGACGCGTTCACCAAGTTTACCTTTGAGAGCGAGTTTCAGAATAAGTCCCTGGGCGGCGCGATCTCCTACGTGGAGATCCCCAATCTGGTCAACAATCTGGAGGCCATCGAGGAGGTCATCCGGTTTATCTACGACAACATTCAGTACGGAGAGTTTAACACCAAGTCCGACTACTGTCATGTGTGCGGCTTTGACGGAGAAATCATCATCAATGAGAACAACGAATGGGAGTGCCCTCAGTGCCATAACAGGGATCACTCCAAGATGAATGTCACCAGAAGGACCTGCGGATATCTGGGGGAGAATTTCTGGAACAGCGGCAAGACCAGAGAGATCAAGGCGAGGGTGCTGCACCTATGAACTATGCGAAGGTGAAGAAAACGGATGTGGCGAACGGGCCCGGGATCCGCGTATCTTTGTTCGTCAGCGGCTGCAGCCACCACTGTAAGGGATGCTTTAACAGCGAGACTTGGGATTTTCATTACGGGCAGCGCTACACCGAGGAGACCGAGCGCGAGATTTTGGAGGCGCTGAAGCCAGAATACATCAGGGGCTTAAGCCTCCTGGGGGGAGAGCCCTGGGAGCCGGAAAACCGTCCGGAGGTCCTTGCGCTTGTAAAGAAGGTGCGCGCCACCTGTCCAAATAAGGATATCTGGTGCTATACCGGCTACGACTATGAGAGGGATCTGCTGCGCTGGATCGACGAGGGGAGTACGGAGGCGGCTGAGCTTCTCGACCGGATCGACGTCCTGGTAGACGGTCCCTTTATAGAGGAGAGAAAAAATCTGAAACTGGCCTTTCGGGGCTCCGACAACCAGAGGCTGATCGATGTGCCCGCTTCCCTGCGGGAGGGACGGGTGGTCGAAAAAGCGGAATGGTGATGTCAAAAAGCGGCGCTTCGCGGACGGTTAGCGACAAGTTAGCGACAAAATTACAGCAGGATCTTATTGATTTCTGCCCGCAGCTCTTCCAGGGTGCGGTGCCCGTATTTCAGGGATGTCACATCGTTTCCGAGGGAATGGCCGAGCAGCATCTTTTTGGCGAGGGTGTCCACCCCGTACCTGTCGCAGAGCCAGGAGAAGGTGTGGCGGCAGTCGTGGGGCGTGTGGCCAATGATGCCGATGGACGAAAGCGCGGAGTAGAAACGTTTGCGAAAGGCTTCCTTGGTCAGACAAAACAGCTCCAGCCCGGGATTGATAAGGGGGACGATCCGTCGGTTGAAGGGGACGATCCTTTCTTTTCCCGCGACGGTCTTGACGCCGCCCTGAAAATATTGATGTTCCATATCTATTGTTAGATTCCGGTACGCGGCGATGCGAAAGCCGCTGTATATCATAATCAGGATTCCCTGAATGATCGTATTGCCCGCGTGGTGTTCCCACAGGGCGTGAATCTCTTCTTCCGTGAATGGTATGCCGGGGGTGTCGTCCTCCGGCGTATTTATTTTGACATAGTCGGAATATTTTTTGTCGCAGAGGTCGTGCGCGTCCGCATAGTCGTACATCTGATTGTAAAGGTTGCAGATGTGCTCCTTGGTGGCGTGCTTTCTGGGACATTCATCCACCACGCGCTGCAGATCCTCCGTCTTTATCTGCCGAAAGGGTCTGTCGTGCAGTGGCTCGCAGTACCGATACGCCAGTTGGGTGGTGTTGACAGAGGAGGCGGAGTATTTCCGGATCTGATTTAATAGGTACTTATACTGAAAGTAGGAGTCGTAGACGTCCGCGAAGGTCGGCTGGCCGGACGCATGACGGACGGAGCGGTTGTAGGACGCTATGATCTCGTCGATGGCGTCCCGGGGATCCTTAAGCTCCGCCGCGGAATAATTTGCGGGGTCAAAGGTCCCGCGCCTGTATTCCACCAGCGCCTGAAAGCCGGTATACCAGTCTCGGACGTAACAGAGGGCAGGCGGAGTTTTCGGGGAGCCTGTGGGGGAAAATTCGGTGGTGGGGGGATAGACCCCGTAGGGATTGCGGCGATTGCCGCTCAGCTTCTTGATGCTTCCGAAGCCGTTAGGCAGCTTGGGATGTTTTCTCTTGGACATGGTGTCTCCTGCAATTTTAGTTTTTTTCGGGCGAAACCGTTCCGTGCGGTTCGCCTGGTACTTGCTGTGGCATATGGGGTGTTCTGTCAGACCAAAATCTAAAACGGCGGTGTAGCGCAACGGCTGGCGCACAGTGATCCGCACCAGAGAAGGTCAGAGGGAATAGCTTTGACAGGTAAAAGAGCTGATTCCTTTCTATTATAGATGTTTTTACGTTATCATGCAATGTTTTTTCTTAAAAAGTGTAAAAATTTTGTGTTAGCGACAGGTTAGCAACAAATCAATTCCGAACACAGTAATAGCAAGAAAATTCCCTTAAGGAAGCCTTACAGGAAACGAAAAGGCGGACGGATCCTGGCATTGCTGCTGGCAGGCGTTCTGGTGCTGTCCGGCTCAGGATTGACGCCTTCTTCCGTGGCAAAGGCATCCGGGGCAACCACCCCGGGAAGCGAGTCGGGGGGGCAGTCTGTCGATGCGCCCGAACCTGACAACAGTCTGCCCACGGAGAGCATGGATGGCTCCGAAGAGACGAAGGAGACTGAATCTTTGGAGACCGGAGAGACGGAGGAATCTAAGGAGACCGTAGAGTCCAAGGAGACGGAGGAGTCCAAGGGAACGGACGAGTCCCAGGACACGACTCCCCAGGAGACGGAGGGGACTCCCAGCACGGAGACCACGCCTGGAACA
>CANRLX010000045.1 GCA_947631615.1 uncultured Acetatifactor sp. | reverse complement strand
TTTCCAGAGGTAAGTTTACCACACTTGAGACATTTTCTCTTGTGGTTTATTAAGACATTATCATAAATGACTTATAAAAATACCTGCCTGACAAGAAAAAATACTTGACACTCCGCCGCGTCTAGTGTATGATACACAAGGTGCGTTTTTTGGCTGCTGTCGGGGACATCCCGAGGGCGCCGCAGGAGAATGGACATGGACAGAATTTTTGAGCGGGCGCTTCTGTATGATTTTTATGGAGAGCTTCTGACGCCGCACCAGCAGAACGTCTATGAGGGCGTTGTCTTCGAGGACATGTCGCTGGGCGAGATCGCGCAGGAGCAGGGGATCAGCAGGCAGGGCGTTCATGATCTGGTAAAGAGATGTGACAGGATCCTTCAGGAATATGAGAGTAAGCTTCATTTGGTAGAACGGTTTTCTGGAGCTAAGGAGAAGATCGCAGAGATCGTCGCTCTGACCGGAGGAACGATGCCGGGGGAAGAGGCGGATCCGGAGGCTGTCGGAGAAGTTTCGGCAGAGGAGATGCAAACTTCAGACTGGCGGGAGCGCATGGAGCGCATCCGGAGACTGTCACAGGAGCTTATGAAGGAATGGTAAGCTGTGAGAGAACAGCGAGTTGTGAAGAAATGGCGAGGAGTGGCAGATGGCATTTGAGAGCTTGACAGACAAACTACAGAAGGTGTTTCGGAATCTGCGCAGCAAGGGCCGTCTGACGGAGGAGGATGTCAAAGCCGCCCTGAAGGAAGTGAAAATGGCGCTTTTAGAGGCGGACGTCAATTTTCGGGTGGTAAAGCAGTTTGTGAAAACGGTGGAGGAGCGCGCCATCGGACAGGATGTGATGAGCGGCTTAAACCCCGGACAGATGGTGATCAAGATCGTCAACGAGGAGCTGATTGCCCTCATGGGGAGCGAGACCACCGAGATCGCTATGCAGCCCGGCAAGGCAGTCACCGTCATTATGATGGCGGGCCTGCAGGGCGCCGGTAAGACCACCGCCACCGCTAAGATCGCGGGAAAGCTGAAGACCAGGGGCAAGAAGTGCCTTCTGGCCGCCTGTGATATCTATCGCCCCGCGGCCATCGAACAATTAAAGATCAACGGCGAAAAGCAGGATGTGGAGGTATTCTCCATGGGCACGGACCACAGGCCGGTGGAGATCGCAAGGGAGGCGGTTGCCTACGCGGAGCGAAACGGCCACAACGTGGTGATCCTCGATACCGCCGGAAGACTTCATGTGGACGAGGACATGATGCGGGAGCTGCAGGAGATCAAGGCGAATGTGAGCGTACATCAGACCCTTTTGGTGGTGGACGCTATGACCGGACAGGATGCCGTGAACGTGGCGAAGGAATTTGACGAGAAGGTCGGCGTGGACGGCGTGGTGCTCTCCAAGATGGACGGCGACACCAGAGGCGGCGCGGCGCTCTCCATCAAGGCCGTGACCGGACGTCCGATCCTCTTTGTGAGCATGGGCGAGAAGCTCTCCGATCTGGAGCAGTTTTACCCCGAGCGTATGGCGAGCAGGATCCTTGGCATGGGAGATGTGCTCTCCCTGATCGACAAGGCGCAGCAGAGCATCGACATCGATGAGGAGAAGGGCCGCCAGATGGCGGGCCGCATGAAAAAAGGCAAATTTGACTTTGAGGACTACTTAGAGAGCATGAAGCAGATGCGCAATATGGGCGGTCTGTCCAGTATTTTGAGTATGCTTCCCGGCATGGGGATCAAATCCGGAGATCTGGAATCCATGATCGATGAAAAGCAGCTGAAGCACATGGAGGCGATCGTGCTGTCCATGACGGTGGAGGAGCGGCGCAATCCCAAGCTCTTAAATCCCAGAAGGAAACACCGCATCGCAAACGGCGCCGGAGTGGATATCGCGGTGGTGAACCGTTTTGTCAAGCAGTTTGAACAGAGCCAGAAGCTGATGAAGCAGTTTAGCGGCGGCAAAAGGGGCCGCGGCATGTTCGGAGGATTTTCCGGCATGGGAGGAAGGTTTCCCTTTTGACCTTGGGAGCCGTGCAGAGATTTTCAAAGCGGACTGGGGGCTTTTCGACCGGCGTATGTTTGCGTCGGGACGGTAAAAAGTTCTTATCCTATATATCAAAATTTTTTTAAACGATGGAGGAAAAAGAAATGGCAGTAAAAATCAGATTGAGAAGAATGGGACAGAAGAAGGCTCCTTTTTACAGGATCATCGTAGCGGATTCCCGTTCTCCCAGAGACGGAAGATTTATCGAGGAGATCGGCACCTATGATCCCACCACGGATCCCAGCACCTTCAAGATCAACGAGGAGCTGGCAAAAAAATGGCTGGCCAACGGGGCACAGCCTACGGAGGTTGTTGGAAAGCTTTTCAAGCTTGCAGGCATTGAGAAATAGGGATCTCGTCTTTGGAGGTGGATTATGAAGGAATTAGTTGAGGTAATTGCAAAGGCCCTCGTAAACAATCCTGACGAAGTGGTTGTGACGGAAAAGACGGAGGGTAAAAACGTTGTCATTGAACTTCATGTGGCTGCATCCGATATGGGAAAGGTGATCGGCAAGCAGGGAAGGATCGCCAAGGCGATCCGCTCTGTGGTAAAGGCGGCATCATCCAAAGACAACACGAGAGTGGACGTAGAGATCGTCTAAGGAACACAGAAGGTCCCGGGGAACGGCGAGATGAGAGGAATTTCGGCTTTCCCGGGACTTTGTATCAGGCGGAGAGGACAGGGCGTTTATGGAAGAGATCTTGCAGGTGGGAGTGGTCACATCTCCCCACGGGATCGTCGGCGAGGTGAAGGTGTTTCCCACCACGGACGATCCGAAACGGTTTAAGAGGCTGAGAGAGGTGCTTTTGGATGCCGGCGGGGAAAAGACGGCGGTGGAGATAGAGGGCGTCAAGTTTTTCAAGAAGCTCGTGATCCTGAAATTAAAGGGAGTGGACAGTCGGGATGCCGCGGAGCGCCTGCGGCAGAAGAGCCTCTATGTCACCCGTCAAAACGCGGTGAAATTAAAGCGGGACGAGTATTTTATCGCCGACCTGATAGGACTCAGGGTGATAGACGAGAACGGAGAGGAGCTGGGCATCCTGAAGGATGTGATAGAGACCGGAGCGAACGACGTGTATGCGGTGGATATGCCGGATGGAAGAGAGCTTCTGCTGCCCGCCATCAAACAGTGCATCCTGCAGGTGGAGCCGGAGGAAGGCTTTGTGAGGGTGCACGTGCTGGAGGGGCTTTTAGACTGAGAGGCCCGGACGGCTGGGCCGGAGGAGAGATCGCATGATGAAATTTCACGTTCTGACACTCTTTCCCGAGATGGTGTCCAATGGACTTGACACCAGTGTCATAGGGAAGGCGGCAAAGCGGGGGCTGATTTGGATAAATGCCGTAAATATTCGGGATTACACGCAGGACAAGCACGGCAAAGTGGATGATTATACCTACGGAGGCGGCGCCGGTATGCTGCTGCAGGCGCAGCCTGTTTTTGACGCCTTTCAGGCGGTGACAGAGGGCAGAAGGGTGCGAACCATTTATGTGACGCCCCAGGGAGTACCCTTTACGCAGAAATTGGCGGGAGAGCTGGCGGCGGAGGAGGAGCTGGTCTTTCTCTGCGGGCATTATGAGGGGATCGACGAGAGAGTGCTGGAGGAGATTGTGACGGACTATGTCTCCATCGGGGACTATGTCCTGACGGGGGGAGAGCTGCCCGCAATGGTCATGATCGACGCCATCTCGCGGCTGGTGCCGGGAGTGCTGGGAAACGGCGTATCTGCCGACACGGAATCCTTCCACAACGATCTGCTGGAATATCCCCAGTATTCCCGGCCGGAGGAGTGGCACGAAAAGAGGGTGCCCCAGGTGCTTTTGTCCGGAGACCACCGGGCGGTGGAGGCGTGGCGGCTGGAGCAGGCCAAGGAGCGCACCCGCCGCATACGCCCCGATCTGTACGAGAAGTACCGATGCAGAAATCAGGTGATTCAAAGGCTTGGCAAGGAGAAGCGCGATTATGTCCACCTGATGGAAGCCTTGCGGAGAGGAAAGGGGGAGATCCTTTTTGAGGAGGGATGCCGCCCTGGCGGCAGAGCCTCGGGGGAGCCGCTGGCCCTGGCAGTCTTTGACCGATCCTGCGGGACGCTGCTTTTGACCGCGTCGGACGAAGCGGAGGCTGGAAAGCTTCTTTCTGTGATCCCTGACGCCTGCGCTCTTTCGGTGGCGTCGCCGCGCTTTTTGGCGGATATTCTCTGTGAGAAGGCCGGATTTGAGCTTCTCCATGAGTGTTATCAAGTCTGCTACACACAGAATGTGAATCTGCGTGTGGGGCATGGGGATATCCGGATCTTGACTTTGGAACATTCGGGCTATGTGGCGGAGCGTTACGGCATGGGGAGCGCGGACTATGTGGCGGAGCGCATCCGGTCGGGGGCTATGTACGGCGCCTTCGCAGAGGACCGGCTTGTGGGGTTCATCGGGATCCATGAGGACGGAAGCGTGGGGATGCTCTACGTGGATCCGGACTGCCGCAGACAGGGGATAGGAGCTGCCCTGGAAGCCTATGCGATCAACCGAGAGCGGGAGAGGGGGCACATCCCCTATGCGCATATCATCGTGGGAAACGAGGGCTCTCTGAGGCTCCAGGAGAAGCTTGGCCTGTATCGGGCAAGGCGGACGATCTGTTGGCTTGCAAAAAAAGCTTGCATTTCGGAGAAGAGTATGTTAGACTCTTAATGTTGTGAAAACGAGATGTTCCTCTGTTACGGAAAAGTATTAAGAACGTCCAATTTTGTGAAGGAGGCTCTAAGATGAGTGACATTATCAGAGAAATCGAGGCAGAACAGCTAAAGGCTGAAATCGCAGACTTTTCCGTTGGCGACACCGTAAAGGTCTACGGCAAGATCAAGGAGGGAAACCGCGAGAGAGTGCAGGTCTTTGAGGGCGTTGTCCTGAAGAGACAGGGCGGAAGCAGCCGCGAGACGTTCACGGTGAGAAAAAATTCCAACGGCGTAGGCGTTGAGAAGACCTGGCCCTTACATTCTCCCAACGTAGAGAAGATCGAGGTAGTCAGAAAAGGTAAGGTGAGACGCGCCAAGCTGAATTATCTGAGAGGCCGTGTCGGCAAAAAAGCCAAGGTGAAAGAGGTTGTAAAATAACGGAGACAAAAAGGACAGTCGCTTTGCGGGATTGTCCTTTTCTATTTTTATAAACTATGGTATAATAATTCTGCTGACGCAGTAATAGACCGTAATGGAAGCTTACAGGGTAGATATTTGACATGGCACGTGTGAAGGGACTCAGCTTTTACAAGAGAAAAAAGAAGATAAGCGCAGCGCTTGTGCGGGAGATCTTCAGTTGGATCTTTGGGATCTGCGCCGCTGTTTTTATTGCGGCGGTGATGGATTACTGCCTTGGGATGACGACGAAAGTCGTGGGCGTCTCCATGGAGCCCGCCCTGTACAACAGCCAGCAGATCTTCGTGAACCGTATTCGCTATACCTTCTCGGCGCCCAGACAGGGGCACGTAGTGGTCTTTCTTCCCAACGGCAATGAAAACACACATTACTATGTAAAGCGCGTGGTGGCTGTCCCGGGAGACACGGTGCTGATCGCGGACGGCATACTCTATGTGAACGGACAGGAGAGCGAGTGGGTGACGGAAAAGATCTTGGATCCCGGTATCGCCGCCAATGAGCTGACTCTGGCGAGCGGGGAATTTTTCTGTCTCGGGGACAATGTAAACAACAGCGAGGACAGCCGCTCCGCCAATATCGGTCCGGTGAAGGAGCAGGATATGGTGGGGAAGGTGTGGTTTCACTTAAGCTCCGACGAGGGCGGGATCGGATTCGTGCGGTAGGCGGGCCGAGGACCGGACAAAACACAGCGGGGAGGCTGGCAATGAATTATCAATGGTATCCCGGTCATATGACCAAGGCGAAGCGCATGATGCAGGAAAATATAAAGCTCATCGATCTGATCATTGAGCTGGTGGACGCCAGGATCCCTTACAGCAGCCGCAATCCGGATATTGACGAGCTGGGTAAGAACAAGGCGAGGATCGTGCTTTTGAACAAGTCCGATCTGGCGGATCCGGAGGCAAACAGGGAGTGGGCCGCTTATTTTGCCGATCGGGGCGTTTACGTGCTGGAGATAAACGCAAAGTCGGGGGCCGGCGTAAAGAGTGTGCAGGGACTGGTCAGGGAAGCCTGCAGGGAGAAGCTGGAGCGGGATCAAAGACGGGGCATTGTGAACCGTCCGGTGCGCGCGATGGTGGCGGGGATCCCGAATGTGGGCAAATCTACCTTTATCAATTCCTTTGCCGGAAAGGCGTGCACAAAGACCGGAAACAAGCCCGGCGTCACCAAGGGCAAGCAGTGGATCCGGCTGCAGAAGGATCTGGAGCTTTTGGACACCCCCGGTATCCTGTGGCCCAGGTTTGAGGATCAGACGGTCGGAAGGAACCTGGCGTTCATCGGCTCCATGAACGACGAGATCATAATTCTGGATGAGCTGGCGTGCGACCTGCTCTGCTTTTTGAGAGGGAACTATCCGGAAGCGCTGGAGAAACGCTATGGCATCACGCCGGAGGGGAGCGAGGCAGAGATCCTCTCCGCCATCGCGGTAAACCGCAGGTGCTATCAAAAGAAAGAGATCCTGGATCTGGAAAAGGCGGCCGGAATCCTGATAGAGGATTTTCGGGGAGGGCGCCTGGGGCGCATCACGCTGGAGAGGCCGTGACGGACTCCGGAGCGGTTTTTGGAGCGTTTTGGACGGACTTCGGGACGGAAAGAAATACGGAAAGGTATGGATATTTGTTATGAACAAGGTATTGAAGGAACTATTCAGCACGGGGATATATCTGTTGTGTGTGCTCTGTCTCACCTACCTGGTGATCTCCTTTGTGGGGCAGAGGACGGAGGTGGACGGTGAATCCATGGAGACCACCCTGTCCGACGGGGACAACCTGATCGTGGATAAGCTGACCTACCGCTTCAGCGATCCAAAGCGGTTTGATATCATCGTGTTCCCCTATCAATATCTTCCCAATACCTATTACATCAAGCGCATCATCGGGCTCCCCGGGGAGACGGTGCAGATCGACGAGAAGGGCAGCATCTATATCAACGGGGAGATCCTGCAGGAGTCCTACGGCAGGGAGATCATCCGGCCGGAAACCGTGGGGATCGCAAGCCAGCCCATTTTGCTGGGGGAGGATGAATATTTTGTCATGGGGGACAACCGCAACAACAGCAAGGACAGCCGGGCGGCGGACGTGGGGAACATCCACAGGAGCGATATCATCGGAAGGGCCTGGATGCGGATATGGCCGTTTCGCAAATTCGGGATTTTACAGCACCAGTAAGAGGAGAAGACAATTCGCATGGAGAAGAGTAAGAGTGTAAAAGAGATAAAGGAACAGTTGCAGGCAGCTTGCGAGGATGAGCTGCCTGTATTCATAGAGACCTACGCGGACGACGGGCGGGAGAGCGTGCGGAAACTTTTGGATACCGCGCGCAGACGGATAAACGCCTTAAAGCTGGAACGGGAACGGATCCGAAAGCTGTGGGAGTACGAGAGAAAGTATGAACGGTACACATATATCTGCGGCGTGGACGAGGTGGGCAGAGGCCCCCTGGCGGGGCCTGTGGTGGCCGGTGCGGTCATTTTGCCAAAAGACTGTGGGCTTTTATATATAAACGATTCCAAGCAACTCTCCGAAAAAAAGAGAGAGGAGCTTTTTTTGGAGATCGAGAGGGAGGCCGTCGCCTGTGCGGTGGGATATGCCTCTCCCGGGCGGATCGACGAGATCAACATCCTGCAGGCCACCTACGAGGCGATGCGGGAGGCCATTGGCAGGCTGGATCCCCAGCCGGAGCTTTTGCTGAACGATGCGGTGACGATCCCTCAGATAACGATCCCCCAGGTGCCTATCATCAAGGGGGATGCCAAGAGCATTTCGATCGGTGCGGCAAGCATTTATGCGAAGGTGACCAGGGACCGGATGATGGTGGAGTACGACAGGGTGTTCCCCGGGTACGGCTTTGCCAGAAACAAGGGATACGGAAGCGCGGAGCACATTGAGGCGCTGAAAAAGTACGGCCCCACGCCCATTCACAGAAAGAGCTTTATCGGAAACTTTATCGAGCGGTAACAGAAACGAAAAAAGGCGGGATCGGCATGAATCTAAGGGTATTTCATCAAAAGTACGGCTATGGGTCGGACACAGACAAGGCTTCGGGTGCGGGCTCCCAGCCCAGGGGGACTCTGCTGTTAAACCGGCAGATACGTTCCCTCGTTCCGGGACAGACCCTTCAGGGGGAGGTGATATCCCGAAACGGAAACGAGGTGCAGATCCGGCTTACGGACGACACCGTCATGAATGCCAGGCTGGATCAGAATATGAATCTGGAGCTCGGCAGGAATATGACCTTCGAGGTGCGAAGCAACGGAAGCGCGCTTACCTTAAGCCCCCTTTTTGCCAATGTGGCCACGGATGCCAACACCCTGAAGGCCCTGGATATGGCGTCGCTTCCGATCAATGAGACGACTGTGGGCATGACGCGCCTTCTGATGGAGGCGGGGCTTCCTGTGGACAAAAACTCCCTGCAGCAGGTATTTCGGGAGGTCAGCGCCTTTCCCGACACGGATCTTTCCAACATCGTGGATCTCCACAAGCTGGGACTGCCCGTGACCGGTGAAAATGTGGCCCAGATCGAGTCCTATAAGAATCTGACCTACCAGCTGGTGACGGGCATGAACGACGTGATCGGCGTGCTGCCCGAGACGCTCTACGATATGGTGCAGTCCGGCAGCGTGGAGGGCGCGGCGTCCCTCTATCGGGATCTGCTGCAGCTGGTGGGGGAGGAGCTCGCCGCGCTGGAGAGCGGGGAGACGAGCGAAGCGGGGACGGATGGCGCTGTGTCCGGGGAAAGCGCAGCCCCCGGGGCCCCTTTGCCGGAGACCGCGCCGGAGGAAGCGGAAGCGGCGGGAAAAGCGGCTGTGCCGGAGGAAAACGCCCAGGGCAAGGTAGTGATCACCGAGGAGGGGCTGCCCCAGGGAGGGCTGTCTGCCGGCGCCCAGGGAGGAACCGGCCAGACCGGCGCGGCCGCCTTGCAGGGGGACGCCGTCTCGCGCGCCCAGGCCATGTCACAGGCGGTGGAGGCATTTCAAACCGCCGAAGCGACAGACCTATCAGAAGAGGGGAAAGCCTCGGCAGACCCTGTCCAGTCGGGGCCTGCCGCAATGGCGGAGAGCCTCGGCGGGACGCAGCCGGAGCGTGCGTTTTTGGCCGGAACGGACAAAAATACACTGCTGCAGGAACTTTCCGACATTAGTGTCAAGTACCTGGGACAGCCGCTTCCGGACGATCAAAGCGCCGGAGAAATGCTGCGGCTGGCGGGGCGGCTTTTGAACCGCGGGATTGCGGAGCACGACAGCGGACTGATGAGGGCGCTTCTTGGAAGCGACAAGCTTCGGGGAGCCTTTCAGCAAGGCATGGAGCGGCTGCTCACCATAGAGCCGGAGAAGGTGGGGGAGCCCAAGAAGGTGGAGGAGCTGTATCAGCGTCTGGACCGGCAGCTGAAAGGGCTCACCCAGGCCCTGGAGGACGCGGGACAGACCGCTTCCAGAGCCTATCAGGCCACCTCCAATCTGTCCCAGAATGTAGATTTTCTCCATCAGCTCAACCAGATGTACGCTTACGTCCAGCTTCCCTTAAGGCTGCAGGACGGAAACGCCCACGGGGACCTCTACGTCTACACCAACAAAAGGAGCCTGGCCTCCTCGGACGGCAGGATCAGCGCGCTTCTGCACCTGGATATGGAGCATCTGGGGCCCGTGGACGTCTATGTGGCCTTGCAGAACGAGAAGGTCAGCACCAGCTTTTACGTGAGGGACGACGATATGCTGGACTTTCTCATGGAGCACATGGATCTTTTGACAGAGCGCCTAAAGGGCAGAGGCTACGACTGTAAGTGCAGTATGCAGGTGCGCGGGGAGGAGCAAAAGGAGCAGGAGGGCGGCGTCTGCGCGCTGCTTGAGAGGGAAGGCCATAGGATGCTCACACAATATGGCTTTGACGTGAGAGCGTGACGGGGGTGTGAAAAGGAGCGGGATATGGCGAAGGAGAAAGAGAAAAAAATAAAACAGGCGATCGCCCTGGAGTACGATCCCTCGGAGGCGGCGCCCAAGGTCATCGCCAGCGGGCGGGGCATCCTGGCGGAAAAGATCATAGAGAAGGCGAAGGAGAGCGATGTGCCCATCCACAGGGACGACAAGCTGGCGGACACCCTTTCCAGGCTGGAGATCGGCGAGATGATCCCGCCGGAGCTGTACGAGGTCGTGGCGGAGATCCTGGTCTTTGTAGATTCCATGGATAAGCTGAAATCCAAGCTGAAGTGATTATAGGGAGGCGATTTAGAGCGTGAATAAAAGGCAGACCGGAGCCGAGAAGGAGCGGCTTGCCGCGGACTATCTGGCCGCCCGCGGCGTGCGGATCGTGGAGAGGAATTTTCGCGGCAGGAGGGGAGAGATCGACCTGGTGGGATATCACGGCGGCTGCCTGGTGTTCGTGGAGGTGAAGTACCGCAGCGGGACGGGGATGGGCTCTGCCCTGGAGGCGGTGGACCGCAGGAAGCAGCAGAGGATCTGCCGGACGGCGGATTACTACCGGTATCTGCACAGGGTGGGGCAGGAGCGCTCTGTCCGATATGACGTGGTGGCGATCCAGGGGGACGAGATCCGCTGGATCCAAAATGCGTTCCCCCATCTGGAGGGATGAGAGGGCGCGTAAAAGGAGGACACGTAAAAGGAGGACACAGATATGTATCAGGTGAGACGTGCGGGGAGAGAGACGACGAGGCAGAACCGCCTTCCGATCGAAGATACCGTGTTGGAGTATCTCACGTTCCCGCTGCTTGAGAATACCGGCGTGGCAGCGCACCTTTTTTCCACCAGGCTGGGAGGCGTAAGCCGCGGGATCTTTGAAAGCATGAATCTGAGCTTTCACAGGGGCGACGACGATGAAAACGTGCGGGAAAACTTCCGAAGGATCGGACGGGCGCTGGGGATCGGGCCGGAGGACATGGTGCTGTCCTGTCAGACCCACACCGTCAACATCCGGCGGGTCACCCGGGAGGACGCCGGCAAGGGCGTCGCAAGACCTCTGGACTATGAAGACATCGACGGGCTTGTCACCGATGTGCCGGGGCTTGCCCTTGTCACCTCCTATGCGGACTGTGTGCCCCTCTATTTTGTGGATCCCAAAAAGCGTGTCATCGGGCTTGCCCACTCCGGCTGGCGCGGTACCGTGGAGCGGATGGGGGCCCGCATGGTGGAGCGCATGAGGGAGGAGTTTGGCTGCGATGCGGGGGATATCCGCGCCGCCATCGGCCCCTCCATCTGTCAGGACTGCTATGAGGTGGACGAGGATGTGGCGGAACGGTTCCGGAGGGCCTTTGCGGGCGAGGAGGACCTGGAGAGAGCGATCACAGAGAGCGGCTATATGGGCGGCACATCCGGCCGGTATCGGCACATGGTGGAGCCCGGCAGAGCGGCCGGAAAATACCAGCTCGACCTGTGGCGCGCAAACCTTATGGTGCTTCGGGGAGCCGGTATTACAGAAGAGCACATTGCGGTGACGGATCTGTGCACCTGCCACAATCCGGAGTACCTTTTTTCCCACCGCGCAAGCCAGGGAAAGCGGGGAAATCTGTGCGCTTTTCTGATGCTGAAGGATAGATGAAAGACACGGGAGGAATGTAGAATGGCGAATATATTGGTCTGTGACGACGACAGGGAAATCGTGGACGCGATCGAGATCTACCTGAGCCAGGACGGGTTTCAGATTTTCAAGGCTTACGACGGAGAGCAGGCGCTTGAGATCCTGCAGCGGGAGGAGATCCACCTGCTGATCATGGATGTGATGATGCCGAAGCTGGACGGGATTCGGGCCACGATCAAG
This sequence comes from uncultured Acetatifactor sp., assembly GCA_947631615.1. Lineage (GTDB taxonomy): Bacteria > Bacillota > Clostridia > Lachnospirales > Lachnospiraceae > Acetatifactor. The sequence continues at coordinate 11,476 of CANRLX010000045.1, read as the reverse complement.
ATACGGGAGACCAGCAGTATACCGATCATCATTCTGTCCGCCAAATCCGAGGACACGGACAAGATCCTGGGTCTGAATATCGGCGCGGACGATTACATCACGAAGCCCTTCAATCCGCTGGAGCTGGCGGCAAGGGTCAAATCCAACCTGCGCAGATACACCTCCCTGGGGAGCCTGGGGCAGGAGAACAAGTCGGTCTATCAGGTGGGCGGCCTGGTGTTGAATGACGAGACCAAGCAGGTGACGGTGGACGACGAGCCGGTGAAGATGACGCCCATCGAGTACAATATTCTCCTTCTTCTCATGAAGAACCAGGGGCGGGTCTTTTCCATCAATCAGATCTATGAGAGCATCTGGAACGAGAACGCCATCGGCGCGGACAATACGGTGGCGGTACATATCCGCCACATTCGGGAGAAGATTGAGATCAACCCGAGAGAGCCCCGCTATCTGAAGGTAGTGTGGGGCGTAGGCTACAAGATCGATGGGCAGTAAAGAGGAAGGCATATGAAGAGAGCATCCCTGAAGCGTTTTGGCCTGGAGCTTTTGGAACATCTGATTGCAGGTGTGATTCTGATAGCGGTGGCCGTAATGCTGTTTAATTCCCACATCAGCGTGCGCTCCATAGACGAGGAGGCGCACACCTATACCTTTGACCCGCTGAACACGGAGCAGTTTTTCGAGGAGACACAGGTGTTTCACGATATCCTGCACACGGCGGTCCTGGACATCACCCGTCTGGCGGTGTACCGGGAGGAGATGGAGACAAACGGTGTCTTTCGACCCGAAAAGAAGATCAGCGTGACAAGCTATGCCGCCAGGCTGAACGAGGAGAACGCTTGTCCGGTGACGGCAGTCTACGAGCTGGACGATCTGATCAACTGGGGGAAATCGGGGCTGGAGTACAACAACCGCTCTTTCAGCATCTCCGATTTTGTCAATTACTTCGGACCGGCGGCTGCGCCGGAGAATTTTGCGCTGGACGAGAACGGGGAGCTTCGGTTTGTCGGTTTTCTGAGCAGTGGGGACGAAGAGGCGGACGCCTCGCCGGAGGGAACGGACGCGAAATTACTGGAGGCCTACCAGGGGTACACGGAGGAGCAGCTGGAGGATATGGCGTATTCCTATCTGATGACGCAGATCCCCTCGGAGGAGATCAACGTCACGCGCGAGGAGGATGGCACCTACCTCGTGTACGTCTCTCTGCTGAGCTGCCGTTATGAGACGGTGGACGACGTACAGCAGCTCACCGCCTATGCGGACAACTGGGTGGATTATCTAAGGCTCCAGGACAACCTGACCCTGACCATCGAGACGCTGACCTCCCACTACCAGCAGTATGTGACGGGCATGGAGCTGTACGGGCAGGACAAAAGCAACATCAAATATGTGATCCGCAAGGAGGGGGCAAACGGGCAGACGATCACCCTCACCAACGACGCGGAGCGGGCGGGGTATTCGGACAATGAGCTGGTGGACTTTTATTCGGAGTTTCACAGGTATTTCGTCTATTATCCCGACACGCTGGAGCTTACCGGAAACGCCGGCCTGACGGATCGGGATCTGTACAGTTTTCTGTACGGGGAGTACGCCTATGCCTATCCGGAGGTCACCCATATCTGGGTGGGCGTGGATACCGGTTATCCGGTGAAGGGGGACGCGCTCTACAACGCCCACGCGGTGTACGAGCGGATCGTGCCGAACAGCACGCAGATCATCCTGTTTATTGCCTTTCTGGCCCTGGTGTGGCTGGGCATGGGGATTTATCTGACCGCCGAAGCCGGCGTGTGGTATGACGAGGAGGGAGAGCGGAGATGCCGTTTAAACGCCATCGACCATATCTGGACGGAGGTCATGATCCTTCTGGGGATCGGGCTTTTTTTCCTGGGGCGCTGGGGCGTCTCTGTCCTGACGGGGGTGTCGAGCGCCGTGTACAACAGCCACGACGAGCTGACGGGAATGAGCCTGGACAGGCTCTATGAGTACGGAAGCTTTGGACTGTACGGTTTTTATGTGAGCCTTGCGTCGGGATTTCTGTGGTTCAGTCTGGTGCGCAGGCTGCGGGCCAGGAGTCTCTGGAAGAACAGCTTTTGCGGCTGGATCATCCAGAAATTCCTGCGGGCGGTCAACTTCGTGTTCTATCACAGAAATGCGGCTATCAGTATTCTGGTGTCCTATAATCTGTTTCTTCTGATCAACCTGACGGGAGTCTTTGTGGCGTGGATTTTGCGGGGGAGCGAAAGCTGGGCCACGGCCGCCGTCATCCTGGCGGTGGTCGTGTTTGACGGGATCATCGCGGTGGTGCTCTTTCGGCATGGGGCCGGACAGACGGACATTGTGGACGGCATCAACCGGATCCGTAACGGCGAGGTGGATTACAAGCTGGATCTGGACACGCTCAGCGGCGTCAATCGGGAGATGGCGGACGCGGTGAACAACATCGGGGAGGGGATCCGGAGAGCGGTGGATACCAGCATGAGAGATGAGCAGATGAAATCCGATCTGATCACCAACGTGTCCCACGATATCAAGACGCCGCTGACCTCCATCGTAAACTACGTGGATCTTCTGGGGAGGCTCGACATTAGAGAGGAACCGGCGAGGGGCTATATCGCGGTGCTGGAGAGCAAGGCGCAGCGGCTGAAGCAGCTGACCGACGATCTGGTGGAGGCGTCCAAGATCTCCTCCGGCAATATCGTGCTGAACCAGGAGAAACTGAATTTGACGGAGCTTTTGAATCAGAGTATCGGAGAGTTTTCCGAGAAGCTTTTTGAGCGCAGGCTCACCGTGGTTTTTGAGGACGCCAACGTGCCCGCGTGGATCTATGCCGACAGCCGGAGAATGTGGAGGATCGTGGAAAACCTTTTCCACAATATCTGTAAATATGCGCTGGAGGGGACCAGAGTGTACCTGGAGATGACGGTGGCAGACGGGACGGTGGCCGCCTCCCTCAAGAATATTTCGGAGAGACAGATCAACATGAGAGGAGATGAGCTGACAGAGCGGTTTATCCGCGGGGACAGCTCCCGCACAACGGAGGGCAGCGGCCTGGGACTGTTTATCGCCAAGAGCCTGACGCAGGTCCAGGGCGGCACCTTTGAGATCCAGCTGGACGGGGATCTGTTCAAGGTGACGCTGACCTTTCCGGAGTATCGGGAGACGGAGGGAGCGAAGGGCTAGTCGTCGATGTCCATGTTGGTGCGGTTGTTGTATGCCTCCACGATGCCGTGGATCTTTTCCGTGGTCGCCAGCACGTTGGAGAGGGACGCGTCGTGGTTCATAAAGTCGATGAGGGACGCCACGAATTTGCTCATATCCGCCTCGATGAAGTAGGGGCGGTACTGAAGCTCGGGAGGGAGATAGGTCAGGTTGGTAGTGACCACCTTGTCAAATTCCCCTCTCTCGTAGGCGGCGTCAAAGGACTTGAGCCCGTCGGTGAAGAGCCCGAAGGTGCAGCAGATAAAGACGCGCCGTGCGTTCATTTTCTTTAACTGTCTGGCGGTGTCCAGCATACTGCCGCCGGAGGAGATCATGTCGTCGATGATGATGATATCCTTGCCGTCGATATTGTCTCCCAGAAACTCATGGGCCACGATGGGATTTTTGCCGTTCTCGATGACGGAGTAGTCGCGCCGCTTGTAGAACATACCGGTGTCCACGCCGAGCACGGTGGCGAAGTAGATCGCCCGATCCAACGCCCCCTCATCCGGACTGATCACCAGCAGATGCTCCTTGTCCACCAGCAGGTCGTCCTCCGAGTTGAGGAGCGCCTTGATAAACTGGTAGGGCGGCAGGAAGTTGTCGAAGCCGTTTAAGGGAGTGGCGTTCTGGACCCTGGGGTCGTGGGCGTCGAAGGTGATGAAGTTGCTGACCCCCATATTGCTCAGCTCCTCCAGGGAGAAGGCGCAGTCCAAGGATTCCCGCCCGCTGCGCTTGTGCTGTCTGCCCTCGTAGAGGAAGGGCATGATGACATTGATGCGGCTCGCCTTGCCGTTGCAGGCGGCGATGACGCGCTTTAAATCCTGATAGTGGTCGTCGGGGGACATATGGTTCGTATAGCCGTTCATCTGGTAGGTGATGCTGTGGTTGCACACATCCGTCAGGATAAACACGTCCTTGCCGCGGATGGTCTCGTTTATGGTCGCCTTTCCCTCGCCGCTTCCGAAGCGGGGAATGTTTACGTCGAGCAGATAGTTGTTTTCAATGTACCCGTGGAAGGCGGGGTCGTTTTTTACCTTGTCATTGTGGACGCTTCTGCGAAACTCCACCATAAAGTCATTGATCCTGCGCCCCATGGACTCTGCGGACGGCATCGCCACGATCTTTAAGGGCGCCACGGGCATGACATTTTCGATCTTCTGTAAATCCGGCATTCTTTTTCTCCTCTATGCAGTCAAATATTCCGTCAAAAACTACAATTATTTTATAACATTCCGGTAGTGACACGTCAAGAAAATTCTTGTACAATGTAGATAACCAGCTCAGCCAGCCGTGACCTTCCTATGCCGGAGGCGTGCTTGCACGTATTCCGGCATAGGAAGGCCACGGCTGAGGGAGCGCCTGCCTATGAGCAAATGCAGCCGCGAAGCGGCGGAGAGCGCGAACGCGCGAATTTGCGAAGAAAAGGCGCGGCTGAGCGTGGAAGTGGAAAGGAGCCGGCCGCGTGAGCGAAAAATACCATATTGTAAAAGAAGTAAAAACCGGCAGCATTGCCGAGGAGATGGAGATCGCGGCCGGGGATAAAATACTGGCGGTCAACGGCGAAGCCATCGAGGACATCTTTGACTACCAGTTTTTGACCCAGGACGATTACATCGAGGTGTTGGTGGAGAAGCCGGACGGGGAGCAGTGGCTTTTGGAGGTGGACAAGGAGCCGGACGAGGATCTGGGGATCGTCTTTGAAAACGGTCTGATGGACGAGTACCGGCATTGCCGCAACAGGTGCATCTTCTGCTTTATCGATCAGATGCCGAAGGGGATGCGGGACACGCTGTACTTTAAGGACGACGATTCCCGCCTGTCTTTTTTACAGGGGAATTATGTCACTCTGACCAATATGTCCGAGCATGACATCGACCGCATCTGCAGATACCGGCTTTCGCCCATCAATATTTCCTTTCACACCATGAATCCCAGGCTTCGCTGCAGGATGTTAAACAACCGTTTCGCCGGAGAAGCGCTGAAAAAAGTGGATCGGCTGAACGACGCCGGCATCCGCATGAACGGACAGATCGTCCTCTGTCGGGGGATCAACGACGGGGAGGAGCTGCGCTACAGCATACGGGAGCTGATGAAATACATTCCCAATTTAGAGAGTGTGTCCGTGGTTCCGGTGGGGCTGTCCAGGCACAGGGAAGGGCTCTATCCCCTGGAGCCCTTTACGAGGGAGGACGCCGCAGAGGTTCTGGATATCATCCATCCGTTTCAGCAGATCTGTTTGGAGAGATACGGGATCCATTTTGTCCATGCCAGCGACGAGTGGTACATTCTGGCGGGGGAGGAGCTGCCGGAGGAGGAGCGCTACGACGGCTATCTCCAGCTGGAGAACGGCGTGGGGATGCTTCGGCTTCTTTTAAATGAGTTTGCGGACGCGCTCGCCTCCCGAAGGGAGAGGGAGAAGGGCGGAGGGGCCGCGCAGGAAGGGAACGCGCAGGGAGGAAACACATTGCGGGAGCTCTCGATCGCCACGGGACATCTGGCCTACCCTTACATCGCGAAAATGTGTGAGGAGGTGACGGAGGCGTTCCCTGGGGTGAGGGTGCATGTGTATGACATTGCAAACCGCTTTTTCGGGGAGCAGATCACCGTCTCCGGCCTTCTGACCGGACAGGATATCCGCGATCAGCTGGCGGGAAAGGAGCTGGGGGAGGAGCTTCTCCTGCCCCAAAACGTGCTGCGGAGCGGGGAGGATGTCTTTCTGGACGACCTTACGGTGGAAGATTTGGAAAAAGCTTTACAAGTTCCCGTAAATATTGTAAAATCAAGCGGATATGATCTATTGGAAGCCGTGCTGAAGGATCCGGCCTGAGCGGCCGGGGCGCGGCAATCGGAAGCAGGCAGGAGGAAGCTATGGCAAAGAGAGGAACAAAGCCGATCGTGGCGGTGGTAGGCAGGCCCAATGTGGGAAAATCTACCCTGTTCAACGCGCTTGCCGGTGAAAATATATCGATCGTAAAGGACACCCCCGGCATCACCAGGGACCGCATCTACGCGGATGTGACCTGGCTGGACAGGACATTTACCCTGATCGACACGGGCGGTATCGAGCCCGACAGCAGGGATGTCATCCTGTCCCAGATGAGGGAGCAGGCACAGATCGCCATCGACACGGCGGACATCATTCTTTTTATGGTGGACGTCCGTCAGGGGCTGGTGGATTCGGACGCCAAGGTGGCGGATATGTTGCGCCGCTCTCACAAGCCGGTGCTTTTGGTAGTCAACAAGGTGGACAGTCCCGCCAAATATATGGCGGACGTCTATGAGTTTTATAATCTGGGCATCGGGGATCCCATTGCCATCTCCGCGGTGAACCGTCTGGGCATCGGCGATCTTTTGGAGGAGGTCGCCTCCTATTTTCCGGAGGAGAGCGAGGGAGAGGAGGAAGACGACAGGCCGAGGGTCGCGATCGTGGGAAAGCCCAATGTGGGGAAATCCTCTCTGATCAACAGGCTGTTGGGGGAGGAAAGGCTGATCGTGTCCGATATCGCGGGCACCACAAGGGACGCGGTGGACACAGAGGTCACCTACAACGGCAAGGAGTACATCTTTATTGACACGGCGGGGCTGCGCCGGAAGAATAAGGTCAAGGAGGATCTGGAGCGCTTTATGATTCTGCGCACGGTCAGCGCGGTGGAGCGCTCGGAGGTGGTCGTCCTGGTGATCGACGCCGTGGAGGGCGTCACCGAGCAGGACGCCAAGATCGCGGGGATTGCCCACGATCGGGGCAAAGCGGTGATCATTGCGGTGAACAAGTGGGATGCCGTCGAGAAGGACGACAGGACCATCTACCGCTTCACGGAAAAGGTGAGAAATACCCTGTCCTATATGCCTTACGCGGAGCTTGTCTTTGTGTCGGCAAAGACCGGACAGCGGCTGAACAAGCTGTTTGAGACCATTGACATGGTCAGCGAGAATCACGCTATGCGCGTGGCGACGGGCGTGCTGAACGAGATTTTGGCGGAGGCGGTGGTGCTGCAGCAGCCACCCAGCGACAAGGGCAAAATACTGAGACTCTACTACATCACGCAGGTGTCGGTGAAACCGCCCACCTTTGTGATCTTTGTGAACGACAAGGAACTGATGCACTTTTCCTACACCAGATACATTGAGAACCAGATCCGTGACACCTTCGGTTTTCGGGGGACACCGCTCCGGTTCATCCTGCGGGAGCGAAAGGAGAAAAAATAATCATGGAGCGAATTATCTGTTTGCTGATCGGCTACGTGTTCGGACTGTTTCAGACGGCGTACTTCTATGGGAAGTCCAAGGGGATCGACATCAGACAGTACGGAAGCGGCAATTCCGGCACCACCAACGCCCTGAGGGTGCTTGGCACCAAGGCGGGGCTGATCGTGCTTTTGGGGGATTGCCTCAAGACGATACTGGCGGTGGTCATCGCCAGGCTTCTCTTTGGGGCGGCGCATCCGGATGAGATCTACCTGCTCTGCCTGTACGCGGGGGCGGGCGCTATACTGGGGCATAACTTTCCGTTTTACATGAACTTTAAGGGGGGCAAGGGAATCGCCGCCACTGCGGGGCTGATCCTTTCCTTCCACCCATATTTTGTCGTGATGGGAGTGGTGGTTTTCTTCGGGATCTTCTTTACCACCCACTATGTGTCCCTGGGATCCCTTCTGGTCTACGCGTGTTTTTTGGTTGAAATCATTGTGTGCGGGGAGACGGGCGTCTTCGGAGCTATGACGCGGGGACAGCGGATCGAGATGTATCTCCTGGCGGCATTTCTCACCATTATGGCATACTGGAAGCATCGGGAAAACATCCGTCGTCTGGTTCACGGCGAGGAGAGAAAGACGTACCTCACCAAAAAAAACAAGCTGGACGTGGAAAAGAAGGAGCCGGAAGGGAAATAGGAACCGGAAGAAAAATAAGAACCGGAAATCAGGAAACAGAAAATATACAAATTAAAGGCGGTTTTTCGTATGGCAAAGGTAAGTATTTTGGGAGCCGGAACGTGGGGCATTGCACTGGCGGTATTGTTGGATAAGAACGGGCACCAGGTGACCGTATGGTCGGTTCTTCCGGCGGAGATTAAGATGCTGGAGACCAATCGCGAGCATAAGATGCTGCCCGGGGTGAAGCTGTCGGAGCGGATGAGGTTCACCTCGGACGAGAGAGAGGCGGTGGAAGGACAGGATTTGGTCGTGATGGCGGTTGCCAGCGCTTACACCCGGGAGACGGCGCACCGGTTCCGCGGGCTGGTGGGAGAGGGACAGCGCATTGTCAACGTGGCAAAGGGAATTGAGGAAAGCACGCTGATGACGCTCTCCCAGATCATTGAGGAGGAGATCCCCCAGGCGGATGTAGCCGTGCTGTCGGGACCCTCCCACGCGGAGGAGGTCGGCAGAGGACTTCCCACCACCATCGTGGTGGGGGCCAAAAGCAGGCGCACCGCGGAGTATATTCAGAATCTCTTTATGAGCGAGGTATTCCGCGTGTATACCAGTCCCGATATTCTGGGAATGGAGCTGGGGGGCTCGCTGAAAAACGTGGTCGCCCTGGCGGCGGGGATCGCCGACGGGCTCGGCTACGGCGACAACACCAAGGCGGCCCTGATCACCCGGGGAATCGCGGAGATCGCGAGGCTGGGAATTGCAATGGGGGGAAAATTCGAGACCTTCTACGGACTGACAGGCGTCGGCGACCTGATCGTGACCTGTGCCAGTATGCACTCCCGCAACCGCCGCGCCGGCATCCTGATCGGTCAGGGACGCACCTACGAGGAGGCTATGACCGAGGTCCAGCAGGTGGTGGAGGGCGTGTACTCCGCCAAAGCGGCGCTTGCGCTCGCGCGCAAATACCAGGTGCAGCTTCCCATTATCGAGCAGGTGAACGCAGTACTCTTCGAGGGAAAGAGCGCGGATCAGGCGGTGAAGGATCTGATGCTTCGCGACAAGAAGATCGAAGTATCCGACGCCTCCTGGGAGGAGGAGTAGAGACGGGGAAGAAATTTTCAGTTGGATCCGCTGTATTGACAAAACAAAGTAATGTGATATACTAATGTTATCAAAGATACGCATACTTTGAGAAATTTCATTACAAAAGGAGGATTTCAAGATGAAGATCAAACGGGGAAGAAGGTTGCTTGCGGCGGTTTTGTCCGGAACGATGCTGATGGCTACGGGGATCGTAGCTTCGGCAATGTATGTGTCGGATTACAGGATGGTTGGTTCTGTCGGAGTGACGGCGGAGATCGGGTTTACTGGCTATGATGCTTACGCACAAATATCTGCATCGAGTAATGTAGATTCCTATTTTGATATGGTGGCCTTTACAACCAGTGGAACGAAAGATTGGAATGGAGTATCCTATGAGAGATCGTACTACCAGTTGGAGCGCCATTTTGGTTCGCCGGTCAATGCAGTCAAGGGCTCCATTAGAGTGGACAGTCCGGACGGAAGCTATGAGTTTCAGCTAGACACCAGGGATTGATAAGGGATGCTTCCCGTTCTCATCCTAAGACCGCAAAGAAATGAGGTAGATACATGAAAAGACGTATGATTCCGATGATATTGTCCCTGCTGATAGCCCTGTCTGCCTGCGGCAGCCGGGGATCCGCTCCTGCGGATGCAGCCAGGGAGGGAGAAAAAGACAGCACAGGGCTTGTCTGCCCTCAGAGCGTCTACTTTATGGGGCATCGAGATTTCGGCCTGGCTCCGGATGGCTGTTACGCGGGGTACAATGACAAAGGAGGTCATCTAGAGTCTAGAAGTTTTCTGACCTATATAGATCGGGAGACGGGGGAGGAAATCTATCTGTGCGGGAAACCGGAGTGCAGTCATGTGGATGAGGACGGGTATATCCTGGAAAGCTGTGACGCATTTATAGGTAACATGATGTTAATGTCGGTATCTTATTATGACGGATATGTGTATTTTTTAAAGTATGATCGGGTCAGCTATGAGGCGACCATGGCGAGAGTCAGCCAGGACGGAAGCGTTCACGAGGATCTGTTTGTGGTGGGATCGGCATCCGAAAACGGCTCCAACTATGATTATGTGGTGGACGGAAACATAGTGTATCTAGTTTATAATGATTTGGATAATTTCCAGTTAGCGCGGGAGGGAACGCAGGACGTGTCGGTTCCTCTGGAGAAGATCGACCTGACGACCGGCGAGAGGACTGTGGTCTATACGAATACAGGGGATATGGCCCTTATCGGAAATTTGAAGCAGGTGGGAGACAGGCTGTATTTCCTACAGTATTCCAAACAAATAAAAGACGGATTCGACAGCTACCATCTGATGTGTTACAATACGACGACCGGAGAGACGGAAAAGGTGATGGAGGATGAAGTTTACAGCTATACCATAGTGGGGGAGGATACGATCTATTACAACATACCAGCGGATGGAGTGTACCGGTATCAAATCTCTACCGGAGAGAGGTCGCTGGTTCGGAAATCCGATGATGAGTCGGGGTATCTCTTTATGGCATATGATGGAAACTATCTGTATTTAGACAACAATAATTCCTGTATTATGGATAGCTTATATGGGGATGGGGACTGCGAACAGAAGGTATTTGTCTGTACGCTGGAAGGGGAATTGGTACAGGTGATCCCCGAATGTAAGGGACAGATATTTACCCAGCTGAGCGACGGCGAAATGATCTGCACCAAGAGCTTTAGGGTCGGTATGGGGGATCGGAGTTTTTATCTGCGCACAGAGAATCTGCAGGAGGAGACCCCCGAGTGGCATCTGGCAGAGAGGCCGGGGGAATAAGAAGCTAAAATGCCAATGGCGGATTTTGCGTGTGAAAAAATTGTTGACGGAAATGCTGATAAGTGTTAAGATAACTTATAGAAAAGGTGTCACCGTAAAGCAACGGTCCGCCTCAGTTAATAGTAGCTCAAAAAAGCAACCTAACTTTGGTCGGAGCGGTTGCTTTTTTGATGTCTTTTATCTTTTCTGGTCTGCCAGATACTGATCACAGTGACGATGATGCTGATGACCGTCACTACAATACCGACAAGCTCCAAAATCACTCCGAACACCAATAGTGCTTACCTTTCACTTTATTTTCCATATGTATCCCCTCCTTCGATACAGGAAGTTCTCAAAATGTACTCATTTTGGCAAAAGGCGAACCGCTACCCGTTTTGGTAACACCCACATATATTCTATCATAGTGACAGAGTTTTGCAAGATGTGACAGCAAATCTTGAGTTTCCGTACTTTTATCCACAGCAGGACACTTTTATCCTTGCTGCAATAAACAACTTTCAAAAATTGGCTAA